>JARCRR010000202.1 GCA_029850565.1 Gallionella sp.
GAGCAAGGCGACCTCGTTCGCAGCGAGTGGCGACGACAGTTCGGTGAAATAGACGTGGCGTGTGTCTTCGAGGGTGACGCCGGTTTTCGTGGCGCTCAGCGCGCTGCGCAGCTTGTCGAGACGGAAGGCGGAAAGGGCAGATTTACCAATCGAGGTGAAGAACATGACTCGGTCACTTTAGGGCAATTAGAACGGGGGCAGATTATAATGCAGCCGACCTCACAAACTCAGGGAAAACAGCATGCCAACCCCCATCACCCAGAAGCAAGTCTCCTCTTTCCTCAAGCCCCGCCCCAAGGACAGCCATAAGGGTCTGTTCGGCAAGGTGACCGTCATCGGAGGTGCCAACGGCATGGTGGGCGCAGCCCTGCTGGCCGGACGTGCCGCCCTCAAAATGGGTGCAGGTTGTGTGCATATCGGCTTGTTAGCGGACAACGTGCCGACGGTCGATATGAATATGCCGGAGTTGATGCTGCACAAAGCCAACGACGCGCTGAAGACGACCAATCCGAACGTGCTGGTGATCGGTTGCGGCTTGGGTCAAAGTCTTGCCGCACAGAAGCTGCTCTATGACGCGCTGTTGCTGGACGTGCCGCTGGTATTGGATGCCGACGCGCTGAACATCATCGCCCTGCGCCCCGACCTGCGCGGCATATTGCATGGCCGCAAAGCCCCCACTGTTTCCACTCCTCACCCCGGCGAAGCTGCACGCCTGTTGGGATGCAGTGCCGAGGATGTTCAAAAGGATCGCGCCAGGTCTGCGTTAAGTCTGGTGAGACGCTTGAACGGCAGCGTGGTACTGAAGGGCGTCGGTAGCCTGTGCGCCGCACGTGATGGCAAGCTCTATCTCAACCAAACCGGCAACCCCGGCATGAGCAGCGCGGGAATGGGCGATGTGTTGAGCGGCATGATCGCTGCCTTCATCGCACAAGGACTCAGCGCAGATGAAGCGCTGTTGCTTGCGGTATATCTGCATGGTGCGGCAGGCGACGAACTGGCGAAACAGAACGCCTCACTCGGTATGAGTGCCACCGAGGTCACCGAGTGGGCGCGTTGGCTGCTGAACCAGATCGCCCCCCAATAACTTTCTCTTCCTGTAAACGTTCCATGAGTTTTTCTATCGATATCAGCGAAGAAGCGGGTGTCCGTTATCTTCATTTCGGTTCACGTTGGATCCAAGGGGCGATGCGCATCGCACGGCCTTGGAATCTGGAGCTTGAATACACCAAGGAGATGATGGCATGCCTGCTGCTGCGCAATGAGGCTCGCTTCCCGCGCAAGGTGTTGCTCATCGGCCTCGGTGCGGCATCGCTCACCAAGTTCATCTACCGCAATCTGCCGTTGGCGCACCTCACCATCGTCGAGATCGAACCCAAAGTCGTGGCTGCTGCGCAACAGTATTTCAAGCTACCGGAAGACGATAAACGTATCCATCTGGTGATCGGCGATGGCGCGGAGTTCGTGCTCAACACTAACAAGAAATTCGATCTCATCCTGGTCGACGGTTTCAACGAACGCGCGCATCCGGGTGATCTGAATACCCTGCCCTTCTACCAAATGTGCCGCACTCGACTGACGGACCAAGGTGTCATGGCGGTGAATCTGATCGGACTGAGTCGAGGTGTGCTGGGTGGTTTTGCCTATATCAAGCAAGCCTTCGATGACCGTGCTCTGATGTTCCCTTCATGCGAGAGTGGCAACGTGATCGCCTTCGCAACGGCGGGTGATGCGATCGAAGTCGATCTGGAGGATATGAAAGAACACGCAATCGAACTCAAGGAAATGACGGGATTGAATCTCCTCCCGACCATTACTCGACTGGAACAGGCTCAAACCTGCTCTGGCGGAGTCTTAAGAATCTAACAAGAACCCAAAACTCTGAGTGTTTGCTATCGAGCCAAACTCATTCCCACTCGATAGTGGCAGGCGGCTTGCCCGAGATGTCATAGACCACACGGTTGATGCCGCGTACTTCGTTGATGATGCGGTTGGAGACTTTACCCAACAACTCATAGGGCAAGTGTGCCCAGTGAGCAGTCATGAAGTCCTGCGTCTGCACGGCACGCAAGGACACCACCCATTCATAGGTACGTCCATCGCCCATCACGCCGACCGACTTCACCGGCAGGAACACGGTGAAAGCCTGGCTGGTCAGCTCATACCAGCTCTTACCGCTGGCATCGCGTGTGTTGCGCAGTTCTTCGATGAAGATGGCATCTGCTCTGCGCAGCAATTCCGCGTACTCGCGCTTAACTTCACCCAAGATGCGCACGCCCAAGCCGGGGCCGGGGAAAGGATGGCGATACACCATATCAGCCGGTAGGCCGAGTGCGACACCCAGTTCGCGTACTTCATCTTTGAATAGTTCACGCAACGGTTCGAGCAACTTCAGGTGCATGGATTCGGGTAGTCCGCCAACGTTGTGATGTGACTTGATGGCATGTGCTTTCTTGGTCTTGGCACCCGCCGATTCGATCACGTCGGGATAGATGGTGCCTTGCGCGAGCCACTTGGCTTGTTTCAATTTGGCGGATTCACGCTGGAACACTTCGACGAATTCACGCCCGATGACCTTGCGCTTCTGTTCCGGGTCGGTGACACCGGCAAGGTGTTTCATGAACTCGCCGCTGGCATCCACATGGATGACTTTCATGTGCAAGTTCTTGCCGAAAGTATCCATCACTTGTTCGCCCTCATGCAGGCGCAACAGCCCGTTATCTACGAACACACAGGTGAGTTGATCACCGATGGCGCGATGAATGAGCGCTGCCGCCACCGAAGAGTCCACACCACCTGAGAGACCGAGGATGACCTCTTCATTGCCGACTTGCGCACGGATTTTCTCCACCGCCTCGGCGATATAGTCCGGCATGTTCCAGTCTTGCCCGCAGCCGCAGATGTCGTGCACAAAACGCCCGATGATGGCCTTGCCTTGGTAGGTATGGGTGACCTCGGGGTGGAACTGCACCGCGTAATAGCGACGCGATTCATCCGCCATCGCCGCGAAGGGCGTCGCTTCGTTGGAAGCGATCGCCGAGAAACCCGGTGGCAACACGGTCACTTTATCGCCGTGACTCATCCACACATCCAGCAGGCCGTGACCCTGTGCGTTCGTTTTATCCTGGATGCCATCGAACAGTTTGGAATGACCCTGTGCACGGATCTCGGCATAACCGAACTCGCGCACCTTGCCGCTCTCGACTTTGCCGCCCAGTTGCGCCGCCATGGTCTGCATGCCGTAGCAGATTCCCAGCACGGGAACACCGAGATCAAATACGACTTGGGGTGCCTTCGGCGTCTCTTCCTCGTATACCGAATTCGGCCCGCCGGAGAGGATGATCCCAGTAGGACCAAAGGCTCTGATGTCCGCTTCGCTCATATCCCACGGATGCAGTTCGCAGTAGACATGCGTCTCGCGCACACGACGGGCGATGAGTTGGGTGTACTGGGAACCGAAATCGAGTACGAGTATCTTTTTATGGGACATGGCAGTGAGCGGGGTCGCTTGCGCGCCCCGCCATATTGAATTAATCGATGTGGTAGTTCGGCGCTTCTTTGGTGATCTGCACGTCATGCACATGCGACTCACGAATACCTGCGGAAGTGATCTCGACGAACTCAGCCTTGGCATGGACCGTGGCGATATCCGGGCAACCGAGGTACCCCATGCTGGCGCGCAGACCGCCCAGCAACTGGTGCACCACCGCCAATGCACTACCCTTGTAGGGCACGCGACCTTCGACACCTTCCGGAACCAGCTTGTCTTGATTGTTCTCGTTGTCCTGGAAGTAGCGGTCGCTGGAACCTTGCTGCATCGCGCCCAAGCTGCCCATACCGCGATAAGACTTGTAGGATCGGCCTTGATACAGTTCGATCTCACCCGGCGCTTCTTCAGTACCGGCGAACAAGCCACCCAACATCACGGCATGTGCACCTGCTGCGATCGCCTTGGAAATGTCTCCAGAGAAACGTACACCGCCGTCAGCGATCAGCGGAACACCAGTCCCTGCCAGCTCATCCGCCACCAACTGAATCGCGGTGATCTGGGGAACGCCCACACCGGCAACCATACGTGTGGTGCAGATCGAACCGGGGCCGATACCGACCTTGACACCGTCCGCCCCATGATCGACCAGCGCGCGTGCCGCCGCACCTGTGGCGATATTGCCGCCGATGACATCGACTTGCGGGAAGTGCTTCTTGACCCACTGCACGCGGCTCAACACGCCTTGTGAATGACCGTGTGCGGTGTCGACCACCAACACATCCACTCCGGCATCGACCAGCAGCTCGACGCGTTCTTCAGTCCCCTCGCCCACACCAACCGCCGCACCCACACGCAAACGACCCAATTCGTCTTTACAAGCCAAAGGGTGCTCGGTCGATTTCAAAATATCTTTGACGGTGATCAAACCGCATAGCTCGAATGCATCGTTCACCACCAGAACACGCTCGATGCGGTGTTTATGCATCAGGTTACGTGCTTCTTCACGATTGGCACTTTCCTTGACCACAATCAGGCGCTCACGGGGCGTCATGATATTGGTGATGGATTGATCGAGATTATTTTCGAAACGCAAATCACGATTGGTGACGATACCGACGACCTCTTTGCCGTTCAAAACGGGTAAACCGGAGATCTTATGCAGGCGAGTCAAAGCAAGCACATCGCGCACAGTCATCGCAGGCGTGATGGTGATGGGATCTTTGACCACACCGCTCTCGAAACGCTTAACTTTGGAGACTTGCGCTGCCTGCTCTTTCGCAGTCATGTTCTTGTGCACGATACCGATACCGCCTTCTTGCGCCAAAGCAATCGCAAGACGCGCTTCGGTGACGGTATCCATCGCGGCCGAGAGCAAAGGGATATTCAGGCTGATGTTGCGGGTAAGTTGGGTGCGCAGACTGACATCGCGCGGCAAGACGTTCGAATGTGCCGGGAGGAGCAACACATCGTCGAAAGTAAGGGCTTTTTGAGTGATACGCATGGAATCTTCCTCTGCAAAGCGCGCATTATATCAAAACTTTTCTCCCCACCCGCTGTGCTTCGAACACTGCCTTATTGTTTCTTTCCCATCACGTAAATGATGTATTCAAAAAAGACATCGCACCAACTTTGGTCGCTGCCTTTTAGGGCTTGCATCAATTTGTTGACTTCACCCACCGGCCAGTTCGGGTTGTGTTTTACCAGCATATCGAGAGGGTAATGTGGCAACAGATTATTTAGTTTCGCGCCCCGCTTGTTGATCTCAGCCAACATCAAGGCAAGATCCTTGTCCGAATCAATCTCTGCCGTCAGGTCCCCATAGACTTTAGGATGAAGCTTGGTGTATTGAATGAACTGGCCCAGCAAATAAAAGAATTCACCTTGATTGTTCTGGGTCACTTCATCGCCAAGCATGTAGGGAAAAACCGACAACTCCAACCAGTAATACTTCAATTTTGGATTGAGCCATTTGCTCACACCGATATATCCATTCCTGGCCTGAGCACGTTGCACACAATCGCTCAGGATCAGCTTGTCGGAAGCACGTTCAACCAATTCGGGATTATTCAATGTGGCGTGCTTGACCAGAAAGAAATCCGGAAAGTCATCGAACAGTTTCCCCGTGGTTTGGTGAGACCGATAGTATGAACGAAACAACCTGAGTACCAACTCCTGATTCTTATCGATCTGGAAAAAGTCCTGATTGCCGACAGTTTGTGTCTTATTGTGTGACATCCCTACTCCTTGAACCGCTTTCGACAGTTTTTCAGAAACTGTTCATTATTAATCGCCGCGCGTAATCATAAATTGACGAGCAAGAAAATAATAGGTAGTTTCCAACTAATTCTTCAGGAGTGCATGATGAAAACCGTCTTTATGATCATTGCAGTGTGGACACTCAGCCTTTCTGCACATGCCGGGCTCAATAAATGGATCGATGCCGAAGGTAAAGTCCACTACTCGGACGCCCCACCCCAAGACGTCAAAGCGCAACCGGTTCCCAATATCGCGGGAAAAGGACAGACGGCAGCGCCAGCAACCTATTCGACTAAAAGCTATGCAGAACGCGAGGCTGAATTAAAGAAATCGAAACAGGAAAAGACAGAAGCTGGCGAAAAGAAAGCCAAGCAGGAGGCACAAGCAGAAGAAAAGAAACGTAATTGCACCGCTGCCCAACAGAATCTGCGTTCCTTAGAAGAAGGGACTCGCATCGTCACCTACGATGCCAACGGAGAACGCACTTATCTGGATGATGCGGCACGGGAACAACGCTTGGACGACGCGCGCAAGGCAGTCAGTAGCCACTGTAATTAAACAGCCACGGCGGCCTTGTTGCCGCCATCCACACTCAAGCGTAAAGCTTCCTCGATATCCACTGACACGATCTTGGAGACACCGCGCTCCTGCATAGTCACGCCGATCAGTTGTTGCGCCATCTCCATGGTGATCTTGTTATGACTGATGTAGACAAACTGGGTCTTGTCAGACATCTTTTGGATCAGCTTGCACAAACGCTCGGTGTTGGTGTCGTCCAAGGGCGCGTCCACCTCATCCAACACACAGAACGGAGCCGGATTGAGTTGGAACAAAGAGAACACCAGCGCGATAGCCGTCAGTGCTTTTTCGCCACCTGATAAAAGGTGAATCGAAGCGTTCTTCTTGCCGGGTGGATGCGCCATCACCTGCACGCCGCTGTCCAATATCTCCTCCCCTGTCAGCACCAAGCGCGCCTCACCGCCACCGAACAGAACGGGGAACAGTTCAGCCAGATGGCGGTTGACCTCTTCGTAGGTCGCCATCAACAGGTCGCGTGATTCTTTATCGATACGACGGATAGCATCTTCCAAGGTCTCGATCGCTTCGTTCAAGTCTTTCGCCTGCGCATCCAGATAGGATTTGCGTTCTTGTGCGGTCTGCAACTCTTCCAGCGCGGCAAGGTTCACCGCACCTAGGGCAGTGATCTCGTTGCTCAAGCGTGTCAGCTCACTTTGTAGACCACCCGCTTTCGCGCCCTCGATCAGCGGCAACAGCGGCTCTTCATCCACACCCGCCAATTGCTCTGCCCATTGCTCGTATTGCAGTCTCGCCTCTTGTTCCTTAAGCGTGATCTCGCTCACCTTTTCGCGCAATGGGTGCAACTTCTGCTCACACGCCATGCGTTCTTGCTCCATCGCATTCAGACTCAAGGTCGCATGTTCCAGCGTATTGCGTGCTTCCGCCAAAGCCTGTTCATGCACTTGGCGTTTCTGCAACACTCCCTGCAGCAATTGTTGTGCGTCACCCTCGCTCAGACTCGCCTGTTCGTTGCGACTCTGCGTCAATGACTCTTCCAATTGCGCCAATGTTGTCATGTTGTGCTGCATGTTCTGTTCGATGTCGGTCAGCTTATCGACACAAGTCTTGGCAAAGAAGCGGGCTTCTTGCAATTCATGCTGCGCACGTTGCGCACGGTCGCGCACCTCACGCAAGGCGATATCCAACGAGCTCGCCTGGTGTCTCGCCTGATCACACTCAACCAGTTGTACTGATGACCTTTCGCGCTGGATTGCCATCTGTTCCGCAACCTCTTGCATCTGGCGCTGTTCGCTGTTGACACGTTCGACCAACTCTTCCAGTTCCTGTGCGATCTGGGTGCTGCGCTCCAGACTGCGCTCATTGGCTTGGGTCAGTTTGAGTATCTGCATCTGGATTTGATGCTGTTGTTGTTGCGACTGCGTGCTTTCGCTGCGTAGGTGGCCGATACGTCCCTCGATATCGAGGAAAGCCTCTTCAGTTTGTGAGACTTTTAGCTTGCCTTGCTCAAAAGCATCGGCTCTTTGCGACGCTTCGATTTGCAACTGCTCGATCTCGCGTTGACGCGCCAAGATGCCATGCACTTGGCTGTCCGGGGCATGAAACAACACACTGTGCGCACCGACCAAATGTCCTTTGGGTGTCACCAGCCATGCACCTGATGCCAAACTGCCACGCAAGCGTAGCGCCTCGTCCAGATCGGCCACGGCATACACACCCGAAAGCCAGTCGTTGACGACCGGGGCAGCCCGATCGTTTTGATAACGTACATAATCAGCCAGCGGCGTCAGATTGGGATGAACTGAATTGTCAGCATGGCGCGCACCATCTGCTGCATAGACAGCCAGTTTCGCAGGCGGAACATCGCCCCAGCCTGATGTATCTTCCAAGCTTTCCAGCGACAGCGCGTTGATACGTTCGCGCAGCACGGCTTCCAGCGCATCTTCCCATCCTTGTTCGATACGGATGGATTGCCATAGACGCGGGGCATTGTCCAACTGATGACGCTCCAGCCACGCCTTGAGGTTCTTGTCGTTATCCACCTGAGCTTGCAGTTGTTTTAGCGCATTCATACGCGCTTCGACTTGTGCCAGTTGGCGTTCCGACTCTTGTGCCGCGTTACGCGCATCACGCCTTGCAGCGTCGGCCAAGGGCAGTTGTTCTTGCAGTTGCGCCAACTGATGCTGCTGTTCTTCATGACGCATCTGCATCTCTGCCAGTTGCTGTTGCGCTTGTCGCAGACCTTCCTCGTCGGCGCGCGGCAGATTGTCACGCTCCAACATCAAGCGTGAACGGCGGCTATCCAGTTGCTGTACGTTGCCTTGGATATGCGCACGCTGTGTCTCGGCCAATTGCAATTGTTGCTGGATCAGGAGTTGCTCGCGCTGCATCGCGTTGTGTCGTTCCTGAGCGACTTTTGCAGCCTCCTCGGCTTGCGGTAGCGACTGGGCTTCCGATGTGGCGCGTTCCTCACACACAGTAACGCGTGTACCGCTATCCTCTTGTTGTCTCAACCAATGTTCCTGCAACGTCTTGAGCCCTTGCAACTGGGCCTTTTGCTGAGCGATCTGGCGCTCACCGTTCTGTATCTGTTGGGCTAAACGGTTGCGCTGTTCGACCAGGAAAGCAATCTGCTGCTCCAACCTGGCCACTTCGGCATTGGAGGCGTACATATCCCCCTGTTTCGCGTGCAGCGCATCGGACAAGGCGAAATGCTCGGTGCGCGCACCTTCCAGCTTGCTCTCCACCTCGCGCAACTTGGCGATCTCGGATTCCAGCTCGTTCCTGGTCTTCTCGACCTGCTGTGCATAACGCACACGACGGGTTTCGGATTCCTGCTTGTTGACCAACCAGAGCAATCTCTGTGTCGTTTCGCGTCGAGCTTCCAATTCGCGGTAGGTCTTGGCGATCTCGGCTTGTCCGGTGAGATGGCCTAACTGTGTACCCAGCTCGTGCAAAATATCCGACACCCGGGACAGGTTGCCACGCGTGTCGCCCAGGCGGAGCTCGGTCTCGCGCCGACGGTCGCGGTATTTGGACACACCGGCCGCCTCTTCCAGGAACACGCGCAGTTCTTCCGGCTTGGCCTCGATGATGCGCGAGATCATGCCCTGCTCGATGATGGCGTAGGCGCGCGCGCCGACGCCGGTGCCGAGGAAGATATCGGTGATGTCCTTGCGACGGACGTTCTGGTTGTTGATGTAGTAGTTCGAGTCGCCGTCGCGCTGCAACACACGCTTGATGGAGATCTCGGCAT
>JARCRR010000203.1 GCA_029850565.1 Gallionella sp.
AATGGCGGGCAGGGCAGCGACACATTATTGGGCGGCACAGGCGTGGACACCTACGTCCTCAACACAGGCGCAGGTCAAGGCATCGACACCGTACTCGACAGCGACCGCACCGGCTACCTGCGCGACGACACCACCAGCAACCCCATCGTCCTCACCGGCGGCGACCAGTTCGGTGACAACCGCGTCTTCCGAGGCAAAGACGCCAATGGAGTAAGCCACCTCTATACCTTCGTCACCGGCAATCGCAGCACAGGCGGCGACCTTATGGTCGATGGTGCCATGCTCATCAAGGACTACAAACCCGGGCAGGGCAATGACATGGGCATCACCATGAGCGGCCCTGCGGCACAGGCCAATCCCACCACCACCCACGACATCAAGGGTGACCCACTGATCCATAGCGCCACCGTATCGTCCATCCCAAGCGATTGGGTAACCATATCTTCTGTTAGTAATGGAAACGGAACCTACACCGTGGAATATTTTCTGGTGGATGCAGATCGGAATCCCATTGAAGGTGGCTATCAGTCGCGAAACGACTACCTGAGTGGCACTGGTGCCAGCGACCACATTAAAGGGCTGGGCGGTATCGATACCTTTGCCGATGCGGTTGTTCGTGCGGCTAATGATTCAGCATGGAGGGCCGCAGCATGAGAATACATCAACTGTGGTTGCAGAGAATTGCCAAGATTGGATTGGTGTTGATGGTCGGGGCGAGTATGAGCGCGTGTTCAGCAGTGAGTTGGAAGGAAGAAGTGCAGTTGCATGACGGTAACAAGATCGTTGTTAATCGTTCGCAAAGTCGGGGAGGTGGTCATGAAATCGGACAGGAAGTTCCCGTCAACGAGCACAAAATTTCTTTTACGTTGCCCAGCACACACAAACCCATCGCTTGGGAAACTACCTTCGGTCAAGACATCAATGATTCTAATTTGATACCGCTGGCACTCGACGTTATCAACGGCACCCCCTACATCGCCACCACCAATTCGGGCTGCATTGCCTACAACAAATGGGGCAGACCCAACCCGCCTTATGTGTTCTTCAAATACGACAGCGAAACATGGCAACGCATTTCATTGGAAAAATTTCCGGTGGAGATAAAAGAATCCAATCTGGTCATTGGTCTCCAACTGCATGAGCGGAGGCTTGCGTCCCATTCAGGCGCTTTGTCTGCTGACGAGGTAAAAAATATCAACGCTGAATCACGTAGCCCGGATGTTCTTTATCTGCGCTTGTTTGTGCGGGAGCCGATAAAAGGTGGGGATGCTGATTGCCCTGTGATGGTCCCGTTTGAAGGAGGATGGGCATCACCCAGTTATGTGGAAAGAACTATTAGGCAGCGTGTTGATGCAGAAAAGCGAGCTAAAAAGATTGGCTCTGAGTAATAGCGTTACCAAATTCCAATTTAAGGAGAACTAACATGACTACTCAATTTGAAATTGACTGCGCGTTAATGGCTGGCCGCGTTTATCAAAGCGCGCGCAACAGCAAAAACTGGTTACCCAGTCCACAAGGTTGGGCAGAGATGGAGCACGTGGAAAAGAGCAGCGGTTTTGAAGCTGGATATTTCCAACGTGGTACAGGAACTAGTACCGAAATCGTCATCTCCTTCGCCGGAACCAACGGCAGCGGTGACATCGGAACAGACGTTTTGCTCGGCCTTGGCGCAGTCGCCTATCAACTTGAACAAGCCGCAGCCTATTACCTCTCAGTCAAAGCGGCCAACCCCGATGCTGTGATCTCCTTCACCGGTCATAGTTTGGGCGGAGGACTCGCTTCTTTGCTTGGCGCGTTCTTCGGCGAGAAAGCTGTCACTTTCGATCAAGCGCCTTTTGCTTCTGCCGCCAATGTCACCAACGCGCAAATCCTCAAAGACTACCTCGCAACACAGTCCGTCGGCGGATTCGTATCCGGTGCTGTCGGAAATAACCTTGCCGTGAACAACGCACTGGCAAATCTGGATGCCTTCATCAACGCCGCCGACCCCGCGCAAATCTTGGCTACCCGCGTAACGAACATCAGCAACATCTATGTGCAAGGCGAAATGCTATCCACTGCGCCGTTTGGTGCATACAACAAACTGGTCGGTGGCACACCCACGCAACTCGACCAGACCTCCATCACCATGCAGCCGTTTGGCCTGAATTCGGTTGACCTGCACTCACAAGCACTGCTTACTGCCTTCCTGCAAAGTCCGAGCTTTGAAGCGGCTACCGCACAACTGCCCGACCTGTTGCCGCTGATCTTCGACAGCAAGATGTTCAAAAAAGATACGGGAACACAGAACACCACGGATGTGAACTTCCTCGAAAAACTGGTGCAAAGCGAAGCCGCCACTCCATCGGGCAGCCTGCTCGATCATTTTTCTGCCGACATGACCACGCTGGGCACCAAGCAAAACTGGCCGAGCATCGTAACCGACATCAACACCGGAAACCTTGGTCGCGCCTTGATGGCATTCGCACTGCAAAAATATTACGAAGAAACCACCACGAGCGCAGGCGCAGGAAATGTATTTTTTACTGACGTGACAGGTGGTGTGCAATTCGATATCGTCAGTGTTTCTGACACATTCCAAACCGCCTTGCAGAATGGCGATAAACTCAAGCTCGCCGATGCCAAGGGTTATGCGCAGTATTTCAAAAGCTACCTCAACACGCTGCCGGACAGCGACCGGGTAATCGTTGCGCAACTTCTACCCTACATGCAGGACTGGTACGTGCAAGCTGGAGCATCTGGCATGACCGCCACTGACACCCTCAACCGAGGCGCATTCATGCTCGGCGGCAATGGCGCAGACACACTGACCGGTGGCACGAGTGCCGACCTCCTGGTAGGCAATGCGGGTGATGACGTATTGAATGGCGGGCAGGGCAGCGACACATTATTGGGCGGCACAGGCGTGGACACCTACGTCCTCAACACAGGCGCAGGTCAAGGCATCGACACCGTACTCGACAGCGACCGCAC
>JARCRR010000204.1 GCA_029850565.1 Gallionella sp.
GTACGCATTGAGCTTCGAGCGTCCTGAGGAAGTCAGATCTTGGTACCGTGCTGATCCTTCACGTATGCGTGAAGTGGAGAACTTGGTGCTGGAAGACAACGTGGTGGCATGGGTGATGGCGGGCGCGAAAGTGACCGACCAGGCTGTGGCACTAAATGAACTGATGGGGGAGTAAGCCATGTTGTTCGACGCGACAAACAAGTTGATTGAGCCACAGGATTCCGGACTGGTTCCGATGGTGGTTGAGACCAGTGGTCGCGGCGAGCGTGCCTACGACATCTTTTCGCGCTTGCTTAAAGAGCGCGTCATCTTTTTGGTTGGCCCCATCAATGACCATGTGGCGAATCTGGTGGTGGCGCAGCTGCTGTTCTTGGAGTCGGAGAATCCCGAGAAGGACATCCACCTGTACATCAATTCACCCGGCGGTTCTATCTCTGCGGGGATGGCGATCTACGACACCATGCAGTTCATTAAGCCGCAGGTATCGACCTTGTGTATCGGTATGGCGGCTTCCATGGGCGCTTTCCTGTTGCAAGCGGGAGCCAAGGGGAAACGATTCGCTTTGCCCAATTCGACTGTCATGATTCATCAACCGTTGGGTGGTTTCCAAGGTCAGGCGACCGACATCGAGATCCACGCCAAGTACATTTTGAGTTTGCGCGAACAACTGTACAAGTTGATGGCGCACCATACGGGTCGTACGGTAGAAGAGATCGCACGCGATAGCGAGCGTGATAACTTCCTGCCAGCACAGGCGGCATTGGAATATGGTCTGATCGATCAGGTGTTGGATAAACGTGCGTAATTTCTGTGAAATGCTGATGCAATCAGCGCGGAGATAAATGATGACAACCGATAAGAACAAGGGTGACAAGCTGTTGTATTGCTCGTTCTGCGGCAAGAGCCAGCACGAGGTACGCAAGCTGATCGCAGGGCCGTCGGTGTTCGTGTGTGACGAATGCATTGCCTTGTGTAACGACATCATCAAAGAAGAAGCGCAGAGCGCTATCGGCGCAGATAAGTCTGATAAGAACGATCTGCCCGTTCCGCATGAGATATGCGAACGTTTGGACGAGTATGTCATCGGTCAGCGTCAGGCCAAGAAGATTCTTTCAGTGGCGGTGTACAACCACTACAAGCGCCTGAAATACAAGAATGACGATGGGGTCGAGCTGTCCAAGAGCAACATCCTCTTGGTGGGGCCAACGGGTTCGGGCAAGACCTTGCTGGCTCAGACCCTGGCCCGCCTGTTGAACGTCCCATTCGTGATGGCCGATGCGACCACGCTGACAGAAGCGGGTTACGTCGGCGAGGATGTCGAGAACATAATCCAGAAGTTGCTGCAAGCGTGCGAATACGATGTAGAGCGTGCGCAACGCGGTATCGTCTATATCGACGAGATCGACAAGATCTCGCGCAAGTCGGATAACCCTTCCATCACGCGTGACGTGTCGGGCGAAGGTGTGCAGCAAGCGCTGCTCAAGCTCATCGAAGGAACTAAAGCATCCATTCCTCCGCAAGGTGGGCGCAAGCATCCGAATACGGAATTTCTGCAAGTGGACACGACGAACATCCTGTTCATTTGTGGTGGTGCGTTCGATGGTTTGGAGAAGGTCATCCTCAATCGCTCGGAGAAGGTTGGCATCGGCTTCTCGGCAAACCTAGCCAAGCGTAAAGACGACAAAGATATCGGCACGGTGCTGCACGGTGTGGAGCCGGAAGACCTGATCAAGTTTGGTTTGATTCCCGAGTTCGTTGGTCGTTTGCCTGTGGTGGCGACATTGGAAGGTTTGGATGAGGCGGCGCTGATCCAGATTT
Organism: Gallionella sp.; assembly: GCA_029850565.1. Classification (GTDB taxonomy): domain Bacteria; phylum Pseudomonadota; class Gammaproteobacteria; order Burkholderiales; family Gallionellaceae; genus Sideroxyarcus. The sequence continues at coordinate 1,819 of JARCRR010000204.1, forward strand.
TGTCCGAGCCGAAGAACGCGCTGACCAAACAATATCAGAAGCTGTTCTCTTTGGAGGGCGTTGAACTGGAGTTCCGCGAAGGTGTGTTGAATGCCATCGCGAAAAAGGCGCTGGCACGCAAGACTGGTGCCCGTGGCCTACGTTCGATATTGGAGCAAGCTTTGTTGGACACCATGTTCGACCTGCCTTCCGAGTCGAACGTGAGCAAGGTCGTGCTGGATGAGAACGGTGCGGGAGACATCAAACCCATCGTGATTTACGCGGATGAACCCAAGGTCGCTTGAGACCAATTGGGCAGCGGGGGCTTGAATTCCTGATCCAAGTCCCCATCTCGCTCTTAACCTAACTGAGAGTAACCGCCATGTCTGAATTCGATCCTATCCCTACCAACGTGGATTTATATCCCTTGTTGCCTTTGCGTGACGTGGTGGTGTTCCCCCACATGGTCATTCCGTTGTTCGTAGGACGTGCAAAATCGATCAAAGCGCTTGAAGCTGCCATGGAGGCGGGCAAGAGCATCGTGCTCGTCGCTCAAAAATCCGCGGCTAAAGACGAACCGGCTACTGAGGACATCTACCGTATCGGTAGCATCGCCAACATCTTGCAGATGCTCAAGTTGCCCGATGGCACGGTGAAGGTGTTGGTAGAGGGAACTCAGCGAGCCAAGGTGCTCAAGATATTTGATGATAAATCGCATCTGGATGCGGAGATCATGCCCGTCCCTGCGGATGAGAATATCGGTAATGAGGCGGAGGCGATGCGCCGTGCACTCATCAATCAATTCGATCAATACGTAAAATTAAACAAAAAGATACCGCCGGAGATACTGACTTCGTTGGCGGGCATCGACGATGCAGGTCGTTTGGCCGATACCATCGCGGCTCATTTGCCGCTCAAATTGGAACAAAAGCAGGAAGTGCTGGAGATATTCGATGTGCGTCTGCGCCTTGAACATCTGCTAGGCCTGCTCGAAGCCGAGCTGGACATCATGCAGGTGGAGAAGCGTATCCGTGGACGTGTGAAACGTCAGATGGAGAAGAGTCAGCGCGAGTACTACCTGAACGAGCAAGTGAAGGCCATTCAAAAAGAATTGGGCGAAGGCGAAGACGGCGCGGATATCGAAGAGATCGAAAAGAAGATCAAAGCGGCGCACATGCCTAAGGACGCGCGTGCCAAGGCAGAAGCTGAGCTGAAGAAGCTGCGTCTGATGTCCCCGATGTCGGCAGAGGCAACCGTGGTGCGTAACTACATTGACATCCTTGTGGGATTGCCATGGAAGAAGAAGACCAAGATTGATACTAATTTGCAACACGCCGAAGAGGTGCTTGAAGCCGATCACTATGGTCTTGAGAAGGTTAAGGAACGCATCGTCGAATATTTGGCGGTACAGCAGCGCGTCGAAAAGATGAAAGCACCTATCCTGTGCTTGGTCGGACCTCCGGGAGTGGGTAAGACTTCGTTGGGGCAGTCCATCGCGCGTGCTACCAACCGCAAGTTCGTGCGTATGTCGTTGGGCGGTGTACGTGACGAGTCCGAGATTCGCGGCCACCGTCGTACTTACATCGGCTCTATGCCGGGCAAGATATTGCAGAACATGAGCAAGATCGGTGTGAAGAACCCGCTATTCCTCTTGGACGAGGTAGACAAGATGGGCATGGACTTCCGTGGCGATCCTTCTTCTGCTTTGCTAGAGGTGCTCGACCCAGAGCAGAACAACACATTCGTCGATCACTATGTCGAGGTCGAGTACGATCTGTCGGACGTGATGTTTGTTGCCACCTCCAACAGCATGAATATTCCCGCACCATTGTTGGATCGCATGGAAGTCATCTTCGTTTCCAGCTATACGGAAGATGAGAAGGTGAACATCGCCACGCGTTATCTGCTGCCGAAGGCGATCAAGAACAATGGCTTGAAGGCCGAAGAGATCAGCGTGTCGGAAAGTGCCATTCGCGACATCTTGCGTTACTACACCCGCGAGGCGGGGGGGCGTAGCTTGGAGCGCGAACTTTCCAAGATCTGCCGCAAGGTGGTGAAGGCATTGCTGTTGAAAGGTCGCGATACCAAGGTGACGGTCAACGCGCGTAACTTGGACAAATACCTCGGTGTACGTCGTTACAGCTACGGTATCGCCGAGAAACACAATCAAGTAGGACAGGTGACAGGTTTGGCATGGACGGAGGTGGGTGGGGAGTTGCTCACCATCGAGACTGCTGTGCTTCCGGGTAAGGGCAAGACCACCACCACGGGCAAGCTGGGTGAAGTAATGCAGGAGTCCATCCAAGCGGCGTTGAGTGTCACGCGTAGTCGCGCACGCAAACTGGGAATCGTCGAGAGCTTCTACGAGAAGAGCGATCTGCACATCCACTTGCCCGAAGGCGCGACTCCGAAAGATGGTCCGAGTGCGGGCATCGGTATCTGTACCGCGATGGTCTCAGCACTGACAGGCATACCCGTGCGGGCTGATGTGGCGATGACAGGAGAGATCACGCTGCGTGGCGAAGTGTTGCCTATCGGTGGTTTGAAGGAGAAGCTACTGGCTGCTCAACGCGGTGGGATCAAGATGGTTCTGATTCCAGAAGAGAACGTCAAAGACTTGGTTGAGATACCCGATAACGTGAAGAACAAATTGGATATCCATCCTGTGAAATGGATAGATCAGGTCTTGGAATTGGCATTGGAGCGTAAACCTGAGCCATTGCCAGATGTGGTTGCGCCTGCGGTCGTGCCGACGCCAGTCGCCGAAGCGGGAACTGCATCGGCCATCAAGCATTGATTTTATTGATGAGCGTGGCGTTATTCAGTGCAATATAAAATTATTTGAAACTTAGCATTGGCAAAGAAATGAAGTTGCTATAGAATGCCGCGCTTTCACGGGTGCTTAGCTCAGCTGGTAGAGCACCGCCCTTACAAGGCGATTGTCGGCGGTTCGATCCCGTCAGCACCCACCAGTGTTTTTGCAGTAGAGGTTTATGGAGTGGTAGTTCAGTTGGTTAGAATACCGGCCTGTCACGCCGGGGGTCGCGGGTTCGA
>JARCRR010000205.1 GCA_029850565.1 Gallionella sp.
CGATACGGATCTTGTCGGAGTTGATGACGATGTTGCCGCGCGACATCTTGTACATGCCCGAGGTGCCGTTGCCCGGGATCTCGTCTTTCACATAGGCTTGCGCGGTGACGGTGGCGAAAGCGTTGTAGCCCATCTGCTCGCCCTTGTATTCACTCTTCAAGCCATTCGCTGTACGGCTGTAGCGGGACAGTTCGGTCACCGTGAGGCCGGTGTCGTAGTCGCCGAACATGGCGTAGAACTGTTTGCGTTCCAACTTCACATACAAACGGCTGGACGATGCGGCGTCATGCTGCGCCTGAGTGGCATCGCCGTACAGGGTGTAGTACTGCGTCGGATCGATCGCCTGTTTGAGCAGATTGTTGCCTAATTTTTTGGACGTGTCGTAAGCGGCCGTCAACAGGTATTCGCCTTTGACCGTGCCCTTGGCATAGAACGCCAGTTTGTTGCCATCGAACAATTGATTGTCGACGTCCGCCGCTTTGAGTGCCTGCACATTGCCGGATAGCGCCTTGTATCCCACAGTGCCTTCGGCAAAGCCGACCAGTATCCAATCGCGCTGTCCCGGCTCCAGCCATGCACGCAGCTCCTGGGTGCGCAGATCGTTGAATTGGAATCCGAGCACGGCTTCGCCGGATTGCGTGGTCGGCTCCAACTCGATCATGGCGATGCCGTCGGTCTTCACTTCGAAGCGCGCTTTGCCGCCCACGTGTCCTGCCAGCGGCTGGCGTTCGATGCTTTCACGGCGATCCCAAGAACGATAAGGTTCGTTCAACTGGAATTCGCCGCTGATGCCGCGACGAACAGGTTGACCTTCCCGGTCGAGGAAACGCACCGCGATCATGGGGCGTGTCTTACCGTCGGCGATCAAACGCGATTGTTGCGGTAGGAATTCGACGTGATCCACCAGCGACGAGTAATGGATGGTGCGCACGGTACGACTGCTCTCTTTGCCATCGGCATCCTGAACCACCAGTTCGAACTTGTTGTCGCCCACTTCCAGCGGTACGGCATTCCATGTGCTGAGTGACACGCTGCGAGAAGCATTCATGCGTGTGCCATCGAACAGCAATCCGCTTACATCTTCGCCGTTGACGGTAAGGGTGAGCTTTTGTTTCGGATCGTGTTTCACCGCCACTTTCACCACCGGCAAATTGGGGTGGAAGTTCTCTTGCGGATGCAACCACTCTGTACCCGCTTCGGCCTTGCTTAGCCATTCTTCGTTGTAAGGCAAGCGCTCGACCAAGCGTTCAGTATCATCATCCATCGCCGTTTTTGCAGGGCGGCTGTCGGCCGCTTCGACCGACACATTGGCCTCGCTTCCTGCGCTGACTGGTGCATGGTTCAACATGGTGATCTCGGCCAAAGGCGCAGTCTGCGCAGCCTGTCCGGGCGGAGTGAAACGCAGCGACGATTTGATGGTGGCTTTGGGCCCCACGTCCGCCACGCTGAACTGATATTGGTCTTGCCACTTGGATGGCCGAGCCAGACTGCGGAATATCAATGCGTTGTCGCTCACCACCGGGTCGGCCACCGCCTGTCCGTTCAGTTTGGCGCTACCTTCCACGTATTTGGCGAATTCCGGCAACATCACGGTAGCGGAATAGCCCGTCACTTCGGTGGTGCTCACCACGGATAATCCAACCACCGTGTCATCGATCTCCGCCTGCGCGCTCAGGGTCTGCGTCAAGCGCGTGGCAACAGCGGGCTTTTTGCGCACATGGAAATCGGCACGCCATAAAGTGCCACCCTGCAAGTTGACGAATTGGGAATACAGGCGACCGGCGAAACGGTCGTTCTTCTCGCAGCTCACCACCTCATAATCCTTGGGTAAGGAATCCAGATCCAGTTGCACCACATGCGTACCGGCGCGCAGGTTGTCGATGTGCCAACGACCTTCCTGATCGGTCAATACATAGGTACCGTCCTGGATGACGACACGTGCATTCTGCAACCCCTTGAAGTCGTTGTCGGCCCTGTCGTCACACAGACTGCGCGTGTCATTCGGGTCGGCGAATTCACCGTTGCCGGGAGGCGTGACATCGATCACGCGACCGATCAGAAGTGCCTTATTGCGATACAGGTCTTCACGCACCAACACGCTGGCGCGCCCCGTGTTGGACGTGTAATTCAGCGCGTGTGCGGTGTTTTCTGCGTTGCCAAGGCGTGCTGCAGAAGTCACTTCCAGCACGTAGCGTACGCTGACCGAACTAGCCGCAGGCAGAGCCAAATCGAACGTAAGTGTGCTGCCATCCGCCGAGATCAGCGGGTCGGGCGATGTCACGCCATCCTGTTTGGTCGAACCCTTTTGATAGCGGAAGCCCGGCGGCAGATGGTCGGCGATCAACGCGCCTGCCAGCGGCAGGGTGGTACTGTTGTTGGTGATATTCAGTGTATAGGGCACGAACTCGCCGGTACCGGCTACAGCCTTGCCTGCGGTTTTCTGGATAGTCACCGAAGTGTTGCCGGGATCGACCGGGATATCCACCTTCAATATTGCGCTGCCCAGACTGAACACACCACCGTAAGAGCCGCCCGGAGTCAGTCCGGGTGTCCCGAGTATCACCGGGGCGGCGGTAGGCGGAGTCCCAACCGTGGGGGGCAGTGCGGCGGGCAAAACGGCGGAGGGGAACGCGTGTGTCGGTGGCGGCGCGACCAACAATTTATAGCTATCTGCCGCCACCAGCGGGAAACGGAAGCCGCCCTGCGGAATCAAGGAGTCGCAGACCGTGGGGGTACCTGTGGTGATGGGCTGCGGCAACACGGTCACGCTGTCGTCGCAATAGGCAATAGCCGGCAGGTTGGTTGCTGTATCGATCAGACTCACCGTCGCGCCGTTGACCGCGGCGCCGGTCTTGGAGTCGAACACGATACCGTAGGGGTCGACCAGTCCTGTTGAGGAACTGGCGATGGTCGCACCGGGGCTGGCGCAATTGGCGTGATTGTAAGTGCCGGTGATGGTCTCGTTGTGCGACGAGATAGTGATCTTGCCGTCATTGGCTGTCGGCACTGTGCCGATTGCGGCAAATGCCGATGGCACCGCGCCGACGAACATGCCGGTGGACGGGCCGGTCTCGGTCAATTGCAGCACTTCGCTGTCGCCGCTCTTGGTTATCAATGTCACCGCGACAACATCGGCATTGGCGGTGGTGTTGGCGCCGTAATTCACCACGCGGATAAAGATCGGTTCGTTGTGTCTATACGTACCGATCGTCTTGCCCGCCGCATCGGTCAAGGGCACGAGCAACAGATTGGCAGGCAGCGGCGTGGCCACCGTGTTACCGATCATGACCGGATTGGCAACCGGAGTGAACGGCCCGGCAAGCGATCCACCGGATGCATAACCGGTCGGTTGTACTGCCTCGGTTGTGGCATCTGGATGTGCCTCCAGTGCGGCGTGGGCGGCCGGGAGATATTGCAACAACTCGATCTTGAGACCGACATCGATACACGCGTCGATGCTTACCGCCGCCGTGTTGCTATTGGTGGTCAGCGCGGCACCACCTGCCACGCTGTAGGTCGCACTGGCGGTATTGCTGATCGTCGTTCCGGAGGTGCTCACTGCAAAGGCAGTGGTGGACAGACCGAGCAGCGCCGCAAGCGCGAACGCCTTTTGCTGCACACGGGAAGTGCGCAGCAAAAGGCGGGCTGGCCTTGCGGCCAACCTGCCTAAAACATCCCCTGCCGCACGGCAAACCATGCGGGTCAGAGATGCACAACTTGTCAAGCGATCAAACAATGCTTATCTCAACGCTTACTGTACAAATGCGTTGAAATAGACAGTGACGAAATCGCCTGCTGCCAACGAGGCGTTAGCCGCACCATAAGCCGTGCCAGCCAATGTACCGAAGTTGACAGTCACCACCTGACCGGCAACCGATGCACCTGCGGTCACGTTCTGAGTTGCCAAGCCGGGTGCAGCATAAGTCGTTGCACCTGTACCACGCAGTGCGCCGAAACCTGTTGCCGACAACGAACCCACACCCGCAGCGCAATTGGTCGCAACACCCGCACCGCTGATCAGTGCAGTGTCAAATGTCAACTGCCCTTGCAAGGTATCGCTAACTTGGCTCAGCGTGGCTGCTGCCGCACCAGAGTTGCTGATGGTGATCGCATATTGCACGTACGCACCCGGGATGTTCTTCGGGTTGGTCGAGCCGTTAGCCGGATCGCAGATCACGGTTGCGACTTTGGATACGGACAACACAGCGGTCTGCACCAGATACGCATCGCGTGCGGAATGACTACCGCTCAATGCTGCATCATCGGAACCCGCAGCATCTGCAAAGACGATCTGTACGGTGCCAGGAACGTCGACACCGGTGTCGTTCGTCAAAGCAGCGCCCAGCGTGTTAGCAGCATCGTTCGCACGTGCAGTCGCGGTCAGCGAGATCACAGCCAAGCTGTTGTTAGCCTGTGCTGCCGGGGTAGTACAACTCACGGTCACCGTCGCCCCGCTGTCAGCAGTCAACGCATTGATATGCTGATCGCCAGGCGTGTAAGCACCCATCGAGCCTGCACCGATAACAACGACGTTCGTCACAGAGCATGAAGTGCCATTGTAGTTATCGAGAAGCGGGCCACCGAAGGGGTTTGCTGTGCCATTCGCCAGGTTCGCCACGGCAAGATTGAAGTCCTGCGTGGTGTTGCCGTTGTTGGTCACAGAAAAGGTGGTGGTGGTTACCGTTCCCAGTGTCGGGTCGGGAATCACGGTAGTTGCACTTCCGCTCAATTCCAACACGGTCAGGTTGACCTTGTTATCCACCACGAACGCAGCGGCAGCCGAGGTGATCGGTGTTTGCGTGACCGCGCCCACTGCGTAGCTCAGTGTCGCCGTGTTGCTGATGGAAGTACCGGAAGCCGTGCCGGCCGCCAGCGCGCTTTGTGATACCACACCAAACAACGCTGCCCCGGCCAACAGAGCGGCGAGCTTGGAAGTTTTACTCAGTTGAGTTCGCTTCATTTTGTTTCTCCTTAAAAGTACTTCAAATAAAAACTGCTTGATTCGCTGTTTATTACAAATTCACAAACCTAAAACTGCTGCTATTTTTTTCTGTTCATGGCGGTCTCCTGCTGAATGGCGGGCCATGCCCAGAAATGGAAAAACGAATCTCTGGCGGATCCGTTATGGGTTCGGGCATTGCGTAACGCCCGGGGTAATTCGAAAGATGTATGTTCACGATAATTTTGGTTTATTTGATGACCGCTCGGAAACTAACTTCGCTGGATTTTCCCGGCGCCAATTGGCCTTTATAGGTCCAGCGGATATGGGTATATTCATTAGGTTGGGCAATTCTGAGTTTGCCGTCGGAACCTTTGAGTTTTATTTTTTCAGGAAGCCCTAAAGTTTTTCCTCCATCTGCCGAAAATGTGATTACGGTGTCTTTTCCCATTGCACTATCAGCTTTAAAAAAAGTATTTTCCGGGATAGGGTTGTCGATGACGATGTTGCTCGCAGCCTTTTTGCCGACGTTTTCAAAGATGTTGGTAAAGATCACCTCGGTGCCGGGGATGGCCTTTCCCGGAGGCGTGCGCTTGAAGGTCTTTTTGCCGTCCTTGCCGACCGTGACGATTTCTATCTCGGCGATGCTGGTGACTTTTATGTCATCCGCCGCTTGAACAGCCAGCGAGTATCCGCTCAGCAGTGTGAGCAGCATGGTGGTGAACATTAAACGGGCGATACGCATAGCAGCCTCCTTCAATTGATCGTTGCGCGAAAGGTGATGACAACATTCGCCGGGGCGGCAACATTCCCCAGCGAAACTGAAACGGTGTTAGCAGTGAAATCCGCAAAATCAGCATCCATGTTGGTATCAGTTTTGGCAGCGGCAGATTGCGGCGAGGTGATGACTCCCGTCCCACAAACACCATTCGCGTAAGTGCCTGACCCGCAAGCTACTTGGATACTTCCCGGCACGTAGGTGATGTTGGCGGGTAGCGGATCGGCGATCGTCAGATTGTTGACTGCACTCGTTCCCGTCAAAGTGGCGTTTATCGTGTAAGTCATCACGGCTCCCGGCATCACTACCGCCGTGCCTTTTGGATCAACTACGCTTACCGATTTGGTTAACACCAATGCGGGACCGACGGAGTAAGTGTCACGCGCGGAATGCTTGGCATCACGCACAGTGTCGAGCGCAGTTTCGGAACCTTGAATATCGACAAAAACGATGTCCACATTGGGTTGCGACTCGACACCAGAGGTTGGTGTGAGGGCGGCACCCAACGTACCCGGTGTTGGTACATAGGCATGCAATGCGCCAGCACCTGTCACACCGGTGAAATTGCCTTGAGCGGTTGCGACCAAACCTACTTGTCCGGTATTTGTGTTGGCCTGCCCAAGGGGGATATTACAAACTGCATAAACGGTTTTGGTGGTATCGACCGCAAGTTCGTCAATGAAGGTGGCCGTATCTTGTCCTGACTGGAAACCCGCTGTAACACCGTTTTCAACGTATGCATTACACGCCGTGGGATCGAAGGCATCAGCCGCTATCGTCGAATTTATGGCCAAACTGAAGTCCAATGGACTGTTGGAATTGTTGGTGACGGTAAAAGTGGCGACCTGAAGCGTTGCGCCGCTTATGACGTTGGTGATATTGCCGCCCACCACGGTGAGATTGACCTTTTCGTCAACCACGAACGAAATGGTGTTACTGGTGGCAGTGGCAACCGGGGAAGCGCCCATGACGTAGTTAACGGACGCACTACCGAAAATCGGGGTGCCGGAAAGCACGCCTGCCGCCCAAGACGATTGCGGAGATAACAACCACAAACAAACACACACGCCCAAAAGGCGTGTGCGCAAGTCCATAAATTGACGGGCATGAGTTCGCATATTTAGTTCTAATTCTCAGTTAGGTGAGACTTTTCTTTCCGCATATGGTTCAGCTCTTTAAATTCGGCTGAATCCGCACTCCCCTCCAACTACATGATTCTAACATAGGTACCCACCTAAATTAGAACCTACTAATTCACTCACACATTCTTTAACACTTTCCATGCCAGCAACCCATGGATATATCCTTACTCCTTATTTATCAGCTTGTTATGTTGATAATGACCACCCTATAGATGGTCGCAGATCGATCAACCGTTGTGCTTCCGTGAGATAGGCGTCGAAACTCAAACAAAAATCATCGCCAATGACGGTATATCGGCAATGCTTTGGGTGGTTCCAAAAATCTATTGAACAGCGTCACTGCAGGAGCTATTTGAGGTAATTCGTCATTAATTTCAGCATTAACTAAAATCATTAGCCGATCAAGCATCTGCGCGATTCTTGTTTTTTATTGCGTGATGTTCACAAACTGAGGTGTTTTTAGATGGCATTACAGTCAAATGCAGACAGCATACGACCGCATCCTGTCTTTTGCTTTTTCTGAACGTGTGGGTGCAATTTTCACAGGTGGGCAGTATCAACGTATCACTGCTTTGGTGTAATTGATATTTCATACATACCCTTTCGCCAAGCAGATAGCCTTAATGACAGGCACTCTGCATATTCATGGCTTAGAGAGAGGGGAGGGAAGAAAGGACAAAGGCGAGAAGCCTCATGCCGCAGTCCCGCTACCGTAGTTTCCCTTAGGCCGGAGACTTTGCGCCCATACTTTTCAGTATGTTTGCCAAGTGGCGCGCACTCTACAGGCTTTCGCCAGAGCGGTCAAACAGTTGTCTTCCGGCAATCCACAAGCGTCTGATCGAATGTTTGGATACGTCCGAACATCAATTTATTTACAATAGCGCGCAACTCTTCGAGGCGCGCAATGACCGACTCCACTTCAGAACACCACTACACAGAAAATGTGCAGAATCATCTTCAACAGGTGCAACACCTGCTTGATAAGCAGGCGCTGGTGGAAACGGTTGTGCATAGCCAAGAACTCCCTCGCGATGAGCGCCATGATCTATTGGACAAGATGTTGCACAAACGTCACCTCGCCGAATTACGCGAGAAACTCAGCGAGCTTCACCCCGCCGACATAGCTTATATCCTGGAAGCGTTGCCTATCGAACAGCGGCTTCTGGTGTGGGATCTGGTGAAGGCGGATAGAGACGGCGAGATACTGATCGAAGTTTCGGATGCAGTACGCGAATCGCTGATTGCAACGATGAGCCGCGAAGAATTACGCGAAGCGGCAGAGCGACTCGATACTGACGAGATCGCCGACCTCGCGCCCGACTTGCCACAAAACGTGATGCGCGACGTGTTCAAGTCCCTCTCCATCGAGGAACGTGAGCAGTTGCGCGCAGCGATGTCGTATTCAGAAGATTCGGTCGGTGCGCTGATGGATTTCAGCATGGTACATGTGCGCGAAGATGTCACCCTGGAAGTCGTGTCGCGCTATCTGCGTCGTTTCGATGAACTGCCAGATCACACCGACCAAGTGTTTGTGGTCGATCGTGACGACCGCTTCAAAGGTGTGCTGCCAATCAACTTGATCGTGGTCAACGAACCCGAAACGATCGTCGGCGATCTCATGCTCACCGAGACCATCCAGTTGCATCCGGAAGAAAAGGCCGACCAGGCTGCACAAGCGTTCGAACGTTATGACCTGGTTTCCGCACCCGTAGTTGATGAAGACGGAAAACTGGTTGGGCGGGTAACGGTGAACGTTGTGCTGGACTTCATCCGATCCGAATCAGATACCGATCTATTGAATCAAGCAGGTTTGCGTGAGGAAGAGGATATCTTTGCATCGGTTTGGAAGTCCGCGCAGAACCGTTGGGCTTGGCTTGCACTTAATCTGTGCACTGCATTCTTCGCCTCACGGGTTATTGGCGAGTTTGAAGACACCATCGTGCAGTTCGTCGCTCTCGCCACGTTGATGCCCATCGTTGCAGGAATCGCCGGCAATTCGGCTAATCAAACGACGACCATCATCATTCGTTCAATCGCGCTGGGACAGATCACGCAAAGCAACGCCCGCAGATTAATGTTCAAAGAGTTGGCCATAAGCGGCTTGAACGGTTTGGTGTGGGGTGGCATCGCCGGGCTTTTCGCTTACTTTCTGTATCGCAGCGTACCGCTTGGCTTGGTGATGACGAGCGCCATGACCCTCAACCTGACGTTGGGTGCATTGGTCGGCATCGGCATCCCATTATTGATGCAAAAACTGGGCCGCGATCCCGCTATCGGTGCCAGTGTAATGCTGACCGCCATCACTGACAGTGGCGGATTCTTTATCTTCTTGGGATTGGCGACGATCTTCTTGATCAACTAACCACAGGATCGCCACACACAGGCTTCATCCAAGCCTTTTGATCGAAAGGCCTTAGTCTAAGATTTCGAGGAAGAGAAACACCCCCCCAGTCAAGAGGATATGAAAATTCGTTCTGGATTTTGGTGAATCACCCACGGTTTGCTGAAATCAATCAACAAACATAAAGTGAAGCAATCCTCTCCCGTAAAGGGAGATTCGCAGAAAGGGCGAAACGCAAAACCC
>JARCRR010000206.1 GCA_029850565.1 Gallionella sp.
GATTACAACCTGTTTGTGCTGGGCGAGGTCGGCAGCGGACGTTCCTCGCTGCTCAAGCGTGCGATGCAGGAGGCGGCAATGGTCAGGCCCGTGCCACCCGACCTGTGCTACCTGTATAACTTTGATACACCGGAGCGTCCACGCGCCTTGCGCCTGCCCGCTGGGCAAGGACGACTGCTGCGCCAGCTCATGGCGCAGATGTTGAAATCACTGTTAAAAGGGATTCCGCAGCGCCTGGACGGTCAGGACTTCAAGACCGAGAGCGAGCGCATCGAAAAGGAATACAAGGCCGAAGAGGCGAAAGATTACGCAGCACTCGATATGTTCGCGGAGAAGCGCAGGTTCACCTTGCATCGCGAGAGCGGACATATGGTCTTTACCTACCGCAACGAAAAAGGCCATACCCTGACCGAGGAAGAAGTCCTTGCCCTGCCCAAGGAACGCCGCACCGAGATCGATCAAGCCGATCAGGAACTGCGGGTCGAGATCAGCCGCTATTTCGAGAAAGCCGGCGCGCGGGAACGTATGAAGGACGAAGCACTGGCGGCATTGCGGCGACAGGTGGTGAAACCCCTGATGGAGCATGAGCTACAAGAGATCCGCAGCGGCCTGAAAAAACAGATCAAGGACTCGGTCAAGCTGGGAGCTTATCTGGATCAGGTGGCGCATGACGTACTGAACAATCTTGAGCTTTTCAAACCGCTGGATAGCGAGGATGACATCCGGCTGGAGGTGTTCGGCAAAGTGCTGTCGCGCTACCGCGTCAATCTGGTGGTGGACAACGACGGTTTAGCCGGTGCGCCCGTCATCGTGGAAGACAATCCCATGTTCCGCTCTCTGTTCGGCAGTATCGAATACCAGTCCGAGAACGACGTGCTGGTGACGGATTTTTCGCGTATCCGCGCGGGCAGTCTGCACAAGGCGCATGGCGGATTCCTGCTGCTGCATCTGCGCGATCTGTTCGTGGACGGCTTGGTATGGGAGAAACTGCGTCGCTTGCTGCGTAGCGGCAGGTTACAGATCGAAGAGCCGGGCACTGCATTCACCCCCATCGCCGCGGTTTCGCTTGAGCCCGAGGCAGTGGATGTCGATGTCAAGATTATCCTGATCGGTTCGCGTGAGCAGTATTATGAGTTGCAGGAGAACGATCCCGAGTTCGCGCGCCGCTTTCGCGTCAAGGTGGATTTCGCCGACAGCTTCGCATCCGATGCCGAGTCGCGCCGTTCTATAGCGGTGTTCGTCGCGCACACCTGCAAGAACCTCGGGCTACCGCATCTTTCGGCTGCTGCAGTCGCGCGCTTGTTGGAGGACGGACACCGCGAAGTGGACGACCAATCGCGCCAGAGCGCGAATTTCGCCCGCACCGAGGCGCTGGTGATGGAAAGTGCCGCACTGTGCCTTGCCCGTGGCGGTCGTCTGGTCGAGGCGGAAGATATCGACGCGGTGTTGGTCGCGCGCACCAAGCGTCACGACTATCCCGAACAGCGTATGCACGAAGCCTTTGCCGGAGGCGATCTGATGATTGCTGTGCATGGCGAGAAGGCAGGGCAGATCAACGGACTGACGGTGATCGATCTGGGCGAATACCGTTTCGGGTTTCCGGTACGCGTCTCCGCCCTTACCTATGCGGGGGAAGAAGGTCTGCTCAACATCGAGCGTGAAGTGAAGATGTCCGGCCCCATTCACGACAAGGGCGTGTTCATCTTGCAGAGCCATCTCGCTGCCCTGTTCGCCAGAAATGCACCGCTCTCTTTCAACGCGGCCATCGTGTTCGAGCAGGAGTATTACGGAGTCGAAGGCGACTCTGCTTCCTGTGCCGAGTTGTATGTGTTGCTCTCATCGCTGTCCGGCTTGCCAATCAAGCAGGGCATCGCGGTCACCGGCTCGCTCAACCAGCACGGCGAGGTGCTTCCCGTTGGCGGTATAAACGAAAAGATCGAAGGCTATTTTCGCGTCTGTTCAAAGGCGGGATTGGATGGAAGCCAAGGAGTGCTGATTCCGCATCGCAATCGCCGTCACCTGATGCTGGGGTGCAAGGTGGTCGACGCGGTCGATCAGGGTTTGTTCCACATCTACACGGCAGAGCATGTGAGCGAAGGGGTGGAGCTGCTTACCGGATTACCCGCTGGTGTGGCGGATGAAGCCGGGAACTATCCGCAGGGAAGCGTGCTGGGCCACGTCCAGCAGACCTTGTTGGCCTACCGTCGGGCCTGTCAGGAATCGGGGCGATCAAAAAAAGAGTGATAGCGCTTCCGGCAATACCGTGGACAGAACAGGTTTCGGCATAACAATGTCACGTCATCTTCAGATGATCCAGGCCGCCCATCACATCCCTATCTTTGGTGGCTTGACCTTCCAGTTTGATCTTCAGGCGCAGGTCGTTGACGGAGTCGGCGTTTTTCAGCGCCTCCTCGTAGCTAATCATGCCGCTCTCGTGCAGGTCGAACAGCGCCTGGTCGAAGGTCTGCATGCCCAGCTCGCGCGATTTTGACATCACGGTCTTGATTTCATGCACATCGCCCTTGAAGATGAGGTCGGCAATGAGAGGTGAGTTGAGCAGGATCTCGATAGCCGCGGAGCGTCCTTTACCATCGCGCTTGGGAATAAGGCGTTGCGAGACGAGCGCTTTGATGTTGAGTGACAAGTCCATCAACAGTTGTTCGCGCCGCTCTTCGGGGAAGAAGTTGATGATGCGATCCAGCGCTTGGTTGGCACTGTTGGCGTGCAGGGTCGCCATACACAAGTGGCCGGTCTCGGCGAAGGCCACGGCGTATTCCATAGTTTCACGGTCGCGTATCTCACCGATCAGGATTACATCGGGCGCTTGGCGCAGGGTGTTCTTCAGCGCGTTGTGCCAGTTATCGGTATCCACGCCCACTTCTCTGTGGGTGATGATGCTCTTGTCGTGCTCATGCACATATTCCACCGGGTCTTCGATGGTGATGATGTGACCGTAGCTGTTGCGGTTGCGATGGCCCAGCATGGCTGCCATGGTGGTCGATTTGCCCGAACCCGTGCCACCAACTAGGATGACCAATCCGCGCTTGGTCATCACCACGTCCTTAAGGATCGGTGGCAAGCCCATCTCGTCAAAATTCGGGATCTTGGTGGTGATGGTACGCAATACCATGCCGACGCGTTGTTGTTGCATGAACACGTTGACGCGGAAACGGCCGATGCCTGGAGGGCTGATGGCGAAGTTGCATTCGTGGGTGGATTCGAACTCGGCCGCCTGGCGATCGTTCATGATGCTGCGTGCCAGCTCTTGTGTGTGTTGGGGCGTCAGCGCCTGATTCGACACGGGTGTCATCTTACCGTCGATCTTGAAGGCGGGCGGGAAGCTGGCAGTGACAAAAAGGTCGGACGCTTTTTGCGAGATCATCCCGCGCAACAAATTGTGGACTAGTTCAGTGGCCTGGTCTCTTTCCATGAAGAACTCCTAGATATATCTCGAGTGGATGCCGAGCGTGGTAGTTTCCCATCAACCCGGGAACAGCTCTTTGTTAGCCGCTTTGGTGCGCGCTTCAGCGGAAGAAACGATGTTGCGTTTGACCAGATCGGTCAAACACTGGTCCAGCGTCTGCATGCCGATGTTGCCGCCGGTCTGAATGGCGGAGTACATCTGCGGGACCTTCGCTTCGCGGATCAAGTTACGGATGGCAGGTGTACAGATCATGATCTCGTGTGCTGCGGCGCGGCCGGTGCCATCCTTGGTCTTGAGCAGCGTTTGCGAGATCACCGCACGCAGTGATTCGGATAACATCGCACGTACCATTTCTTTCTCATCGGCGGGGAACACGTCGATGATACGGTCGATGGTCTTGGCGGCAGAGCTGGTGTGCAGCGTACCGAACACCAAGTGACCCGTTTCGGCAGCAGACATCGCCAAGCGGATGGTCTCCAGATCACGCATCTCACCCACGAGGATGACGTCCGGGTCTTCACGCAAGGCAGAACGCAGCGCGTTGTTGAATGACAGGGTATGCGGGCCGACTTCACGCTGGTTGACTAGACACTTCTTTGACTCATGCACGAATTCGATCGGATCTTCCACGGTCAGGATGTGTCCCTGCTCGGTCTCGTTCTTATGGTTGACCATGGCGGCCAGTGTGGTGGACTTGCCGGAGCCAGTGGGGCCGGTCACCAGCACCATGCCGCGCGGGTAATCAGCGATGGATTCGAATATCTTGGGTGCTTTGAGATCTTCCAACGACAATATCTTGGACGGAATGGTACGCATCACTGCGCCTGCACCACGATTCTGGATAAAAGCATTGACACGGAAGCGCGCCAGATTGGGAACTTCAAAAGAGAAATCGATCTCTTTATTCTCTTCGTAGTGCTTGCGTTGTCCATCATTCATGATGTCGTACACCATGGCGTGGACTTCTTTGTGTTCCATCGGGGGGAGATTGATGCGTCGCATGTCACCGTGCACACGAATCATCGGAGGCAAACCGGCGGAAAGGTGCAAGTCGGAAGCTTTGTTCTTTACGCCGAAGGCGAGCAGTTCGGTGATATCCATATATAATCCCTGGGCAAATTAACTGCATTGAAAAGCGACTGTCCGGGCGATTATGACTGCAATCCTCTCTAACTTGCAAGCAACCCGAGAGGCCATTGCAAAGGCTTCAATCGATGCGCATCGTCCTGCTACTGAGGTTCATTTGTTGGCGGTGAGCAAGACCTTTCCGGCAGAGGCGGTGCGCGAAGCTTATCAGTGCGGACAGGTCGCTTTCGGCGAAAATTATCTGCAGGAGGCGCTGGATAAGATGGAGCGGCTGAGTGACTTGCCGTTGGAGTGGCATTTCATCGGGCCGATCCAGAGTAACAAGACACGTCCCATCGCAGAGCATTTCGCTTGGGTGCATGGTGTGGATAGGCTGAAAGTTGCGCAGCGTCTATCCGAGCAGCGCCCCTCTCGGTTGCCGCCACTGAACATCTGTTTGCAAGTGAATGTGAGCGGTGAAGAGAGCAAGAGTGGCGTCGCGATAGAGGATGCAGTGCAACTGGCAAGGCAAATATCGCAGCTGCCACACCTCAAGTTGCGCGGATTGATGTCGATACCTGCTCCGGCATCGGGTGAAACCGAGCAGCGAGTACCGTTCGCAAAGATGCGCGCACTGTTGGATGAGCTGAATGAGCGGGGGCTGTCATTGGATACCCTCTCGATGGGGATGTCGCACGATTTCCCTGCGGCAATAAAGGAAGGCGCGACCATCGTGCGCATCGGAACGGCAATCTTTGGTATCAGGAAATACGGGGAGAAAACATGAACATTTGTTTTATAGGTGGCGGCAATATGGCGAAGGCGTTGATCGGCGGCTTGGTCAAGCGCGGTTATGCACCCTCCAAGATGCACGTCGTAGAAGTGAGCAAAGACCGGTGTGCGGAGTTGCACAATGAATTCGGGGTCAGAGCCAGTACTGATCTGACGCCTTCCGTGACGCACGGAGAAACGGTGATTCTCGCGGTCAAGCCGCAACAATTGCAGGAAGTCGCGCTACAGCTCGCTCCGATCATAGACGGGCGGCTCGTCATCTCCGTCGCTGCGGGTATTCGCACGCAGGACATGGCGCGCTGGCTGGGGACACAGAACATCGTGCGCTGTATGCCCAACACGCCTGCGCTCATCCGTAGCGGCATCACTGCCTTGTATGCCATGCCTGAGGTCAAGCCGGAACAATGCCAGACTGCCGAGGCTATTCTCGGGGCGGTGGGTAGCACCTTGTGGGTCGCAGACGAAGATATGCTGGATGCGGTAACGGCGATCTCCGGCAGCGGCCCGGCCTATGTGTTCTATTTCATCGAAGCCATGCAGCAGGCAGCCCGCGAACTGGGTATCGA
>JARCRR010000207.1 GCA_029850565.1 Gallionella sp.
CACCTTCAACCGATATCAGGAGCTGGGCAAACCAACCATCCGGGTCGCCACAAAGGAAAAATTCTCAGTTCTGGCCGAAGTGGTGTTAGCACGATCCGTCCAGTTGATTGTGATCGCGTATGTCGCCGGGTTGCCCGCAACGGTCTGCACGATGCGCCAGCTTGGATTCGGCATTCCACTCGCCACAATGGCGTTTTCCCATTGGGAAATATCCCAAGCGGCTAATGCGCTAGCACTACAGACCGAACTCATACACGTACTAGCCGCACTTGCGGCACTGGCTGCAGCCACGGTGTAGTTTCCTGCAGTCGCCCCCAGCTTGTTAGCTTCCATCCGCTCACCAATATCGGCGGCCAGAATTACAGCTTGTGTGCGAAACTCTCCGCCTTTTGTCATGCGCATCGCATACAACTGCAAGCCCGCAGTTCCCAATAAGGCGGTCGAAATTATCACCAGTGAGATCAATATCTCAATCATGGAGAAACCGAGTTGTCGCATTTTCATGTCCCCCTTACCAACGAGCCGGTTACTTTGACCACCAACGTTTTCGTTTGTGCTTCCCCCCAATCCCCAGCCATAGAGAGGGTAACCTCCGCACCCGCAGTACCGATGGAATTAAAGCGAACAACATTGGCTGTGGAGGTCAGCGTCAAGGACGAATTCAACGCCCCGCGTAGCACCATTGGATTAGGATCGGTGGCACTAGTGGCATCACATGCCCCATCTGCATCAACGTCGCGACACACCAACCAGCCACTGCTCCAATCAGTAGTGTTGGCGCAATCAGTTCCGGCTGTATTCGCGTTACACACTAGAATCCGTGCATTGCGTTTGATCGCCTCGCTACGCGCCCGATTCAAATCGGCCAGCAACTGCGACTGGGCACTGTTTTGGCGTGTGTTGTTCATGAAAGCACTAAAAGAAGGCCCCGCCAGCGTCGCCAGAATGGACGCAATAACCATCACGATCATCAGTTCAACGATGGTGAAGCCTCGTTCCTTTGGATTGTTCAGTTGAGCGGACATGTAAACGCGCCTCTCGAGCATTGTGTTGGAGCACAGTATTGGTTGAGCAGAATCGAATTACCAGCTCCAAACGGACAAACGGCAGTAAGGAATGGATGAGCGGTCAACCCATCAGCGCTTTAGGCAGTGGAAAAATGACGTTCTCTTCAATGCCCGCCAATTCACGTACCCGTTTGACTCCCAGTTCATTCAACCGCGCGATGACTTCCTGCACCAGCACTTCCGGAGCGGAAGCACCCGCGCTGATACCGATACAGTTTTTTCCTTGCAGCCATTCGGCTTTGAGCTCGCTGGCGTTGTCCACCAGATAGGCTGAGACATTAAGGTTTTGTGCCACTTCGCGCAGGCGGTTGGAGTTGGAGCTATTCGGCGAGCCGACCACGATGACCAGATCGCATTGCTGAGACAACACCTTCACCGCGTCTTGGCGGTTCTGTGTGGCATAGCAGATGTCATCCTTTTTGGGGCCAGTGATGAACGGGAACCTGGTCTTCAGTGCGGCGATGATGTTACTGGCATCGTCCACCGATAGCGTGGTTTGTGTCACATAGGAAAGATTCTGCTCATCCCGCACTTGCAGCTTTTGCACATCGGCGGGAGATTCCACCAGATACATACCACCATTGCTCTGCCCCATCGTGCCTTCCACTTCGGGATGGCCCTTGTGGCCGATCATCACGATCTCTTTACCCTGCTCGCGCATACGCGAGACTTGGAGGTGCACTTTGGTCACCAAGGGACAGGTCGCATCGAACACAGTAAGGTTGCGTGATTCCGCTTCGCGACGTACCGATTGCGGCACACCGTGCGCACTGAAGATGAGGATGCTGCCGGGCGGAACATCTTTGAGGTCTTCGATGAATACCGCCCCTTTCGCTTTCAATCCTTCCACGACGAATTTGTTATGAACCACTTCGTGACGCACATAGATCGGCGCACCGTGTATTGCCAAGGCACGCTCGACGATCTCGATGGCACGATCCACACCCGCGCAGAAACCGCGCGGATTAGCGAGTAACAGTTCCATGTTGTTTTCCTTTGAAGCTATCCAAAATCAATGATGCAGCTCCGCATGTGATGGCGGAGTCGGCCAGATTGAATGCCGCGAAGTGGTAACTGCCCCAATAGAAATCGAGGAAGTCGACCACGTAACCGTAAGCGATGCGGTCGATCAGGTTGCCCAAGGCGCCGCCCAAGATGAATGCCAACGCAAAGCTGAACAACTTCTCCCCCTGATGTTTGCGCAGTAGCCAGACGATCCACACCGAGGCGACGATGGCGATAACTGTGAAGATCCAGCGCTGCACCCCGCCTGCGTCACTCAGAAAACTGAATGCCGCTCCGCTGTTATGTGCCAGCACCAGATTGAAGAACGGCGTGATCGCCAGGCTTTCGCCATAGACGAAGTTGCTGTTGATCGCGGCTTTGCTCAGTTGATCGAGGATGACAACAACGAGACTTAAAGTAAGCCATCGGATATAGCTCCCTCTCCCAATGGGGGAGGTGCTAGATGCGTTGTCGTTACGCATATTTCCGTGCCTCGCCCGCACCGTACAGATTACTCACGCAGCGCCCGCACAGTGTCGGATGCGCTGCATCGCTACCCACATCGGCACGGTAGTGCCAGCAGCGGTCGCACTTGGCATGTGTGCTCGGCGTGACTTTGATCTCCAGTTCGCCTTCACGCAGGTGCACGTTGGCGCGTGAGGTGATGAACACCAGACGCAAGTCATCGCCCAGACGTGACAATAATTCGAAGGTGGCCTTCGATGCATACACATCCACTTCCGCTTGTAAGGCGGAACCAATGGCATTGACCACTCGTTGCTCTTCCAACTTCTTGTTCACCTGTTCGCGTACAGCACGGATATCGACCCATGCACTCACTGCTTCCCCCTTCAATCCAGAGGCAGGCAATTCATACCAAAGCTGTTCGAACACGCTCACATCTTCCTTGCCCGTCAATGTCGCCCACACCTCTTCACCGGTGAAACTCAAGATCGGCGCGATCAAACGCGAGAGAGATTGGGTGATGTGATACAGCGCGTTCTGCGCGGAGCGACGTGCTTTGGAGTTCTCGCCAGCGGTGTAGAGTCGGTCTTTCAAAATATCCAGATAGAAACTACCTAAGTCTTCCGAGCAGAACGCCAACAGTTTTTGCACGGCAAAGTGGAATTCGTAGCGTTCGTAATCGGCACACATCTCGTCTTGCAATTTCTGCGACAAGGACAAGGCATAACGGTCGATCTCCAGCCATTGCTCCACGGGAATGGCATCACGCTTGGCATCGAAGTCGGCGATGTTCGCCAGCAGGAAACGCAAGGTATTGCGGATACGGCGGTAACTTTCCACCACACGTTTCAAGATCTCGTCGGAGATGGTCAATTCGCCGGAGTAGTCTGTGGACGCCGTCCACAGACGCAGAATATCCGCCCCCATGGTGTCGAAGATCTTTTGCGGTGCGACTACGTTGCCCTTGGACTTGGACATCTTGTGGCCGTGACCATCCACCACAAAACCGTGCGTGAGCAAAGCGTCGTAAGGAGCACGGCCATTAATGGCGCAGCCTGTCAGCAGGGACGATTGGAACCAGCCTCTATGCTGGTCGGAACCTTCCAGATACAAGTCGGCAGGCGAACGCAATCCTTCGCGCTTCGCCAGCACCGCATAGTGCGTCGCACCGGAATCGAACCACACGTCCAGCGTGTCGGATAGTTTGCGGTAATGCACCGCATCTTCTCCCAACAGGTCTACGCTGTTCAAACTGAACCATGCCTCGATGCCGGACTTTTCCACCAGTTTGGCGACTTGCTCCAGCAATTCCGATGTGCGCGGATGCAATTGCATCGTCTCTTTGTGCACGAAAAATGTCATCGGCACACCCCAGTTGCGCTGGCGCGATACGCACCAGTCGGGACGATTCTTGATCATCGCCTCCAGACGGGCGCGCCCCCAATCCGGGAAGAATGCCGTCGCATCGACCGCCTTGTTGGCAAGATCGCGCAGCTTCATTCCTTCTCCTGCTGGCGGAAGAGGGTTAGGGAGATGAGTATTGGAGTGACGCGAGGCCTGAACCAAACCCTCTCCCCCTCTCCCGCTGGCGAGAGAGGTGTGAGAAGCCTGCTCCATGCCGATAAACCATTGCGGTGTGGAGCGGAAGATGATCGGTGTCTTATGGCGCCAGCAATGCGGATAGCTGTGTTTGAGTTTCTCTTGATGGAACAGATGACCACTGGCTTCCATCGCTTGCAACACGATGTCGTTCGCCTTCCACACGAACACGCCCGCCAACGGTATCTCGCCGACGGCGGGTGTCGTGGAGATGAACTTGCCGTCATCGCCCACAGGATTGTCATTCGGCAGGCTGTATTTCTGGCCCACCACATAGTCGTCCACGCCGTGCGCGGGTGCGGTATGCACCAATCCCGTACCTGCCTCTAGCGTGACGTGTTCGCCGCAGATGACGGGGACGGTGCGGTCTTGAAAAGGATGCTGCAAAGGTATTCCTTCCAGCGCCTTGCCGTAACAAGTGGCAGCGATACCATCACCCCTGTCATTGCTGCCGCCCAATTGATAACGCTTCAAACAATCGGTCGCCAGATCGAAGGCTAGAATGAGATAGCCCTTCTCGGTACGGATCAGATCGTATTGCAGCGCCGGATGCACGCTCACTGCCTGGTTGGCAGGTAGTGTCCAAGGCGTAGTAGTCCAGATGACGGCATATACCTTGGCACTGGCGGGTAGCGAGACGCCGAAAGCATTACCCACCGCCTCGATATCTTTAACCTCGAAGCCGACGTCGATGGCAGCAGACACCTTGTCTTCGTATTCCACCTCGGCCTCGGCCAAAGCGGATTGGCAATCCAAGCACCAGTTCACCGGCTTGCGACCTTGATACAGGAAGCCGCGCTCGTGTATCTTGCCCAGTGCGCGGATGATATCGGCCTCGGTGTTGAAATCCATGGTGAGATAAGGCTTGTCCCAATCGCCCAACACGCCCAAACGGATGAAGTCTTTCTTCTGACGCTCAACTTGTTCCTTCGCGTATTCGCGGCACAACTCGCGGAACTGCGACGGCGGGATGGCCTTGCCGTGTTTCTTCTCCACCTGCAACTCGATAGGCAGGCCATGACAATCCCAGCCAGGCACATAGGGCGCGTCAAAGTTGCTCAGAGTCTTGCTCTTGATGATGATGTCCTTCAACACCTTGTTCACCGCGTGGCCGATGTGGATGTCGCCATTCGCATACGGCGGACCATCATGCAGGATGAACTGCTTGCGCCCTTTTGCTGCGGCGCGGATACGCTGGTAGCGTTGTTGCACCTGCCACTGTGCGAGCATCAATGGCTCGCGTTTGGCCATGTCACCGCGCATGGGGAATGTAGTGTCGGGGAGATTCAGCGGATACTTTTTCTTGTCTTCACTCATGTTCTCTAAACCATTGTTTTGCATTTTCGACATCCAACGCGATCTGCCGCGTCAGCGCTTCCAGATTCGGGTACTTCTCTTCGTCTCTCAACTTCTCCAAGAACTCCACACGCAGATGCCTGCCGTAGATCTGTTGATCGAACTCAAACAGATGAACTTCCAACACAGGCTTGGCATCCTGCTTCACGGTCGGACGCACCCCCAAACTCGCCACTCCTTGCAACACCCCCAAACCATCCGAATGTGCCTCGACCACGTAGATACCTTTGAGCGGCGGTTGATTGTGCTTTAGCTGCAAGTTCGCCGTGGGGAAGCCGAGCTTGCGTCCAGTAGCATCACCATGCACCACGCGCCCGCTGATACTGTAGGGTCGCCCAAGATAATCACGCGCCAGACGGATGCGTCCTTCTGCCAATGCCACGCGGATCGCCGTGCTGGAGACACGCACCCCGTCATGTAACACACTATGCACCGCTCGCACCTCGAAGCCCCGCTGCAGGCCGATCTTCTCCATCAAGGCGAAGTCGCCGACACGTCCGCTACCAAAACGAAAATCATCGCCGATCAATACGAATTTGGCTTGCATCACTGCTGACAGCGCATGAATGAAATCTGCCGCAGTCATCTGCGCGAAGTGTGCGTTGAAGCGACACACATGCACCCTATCCACCCCCATCGTGCCGAACAATTCCAATTTCTCACGCAGACTAGTCAATCGCACGGGCGCTTGCTGTGGCGTAAAAAACTCGCGCGGATGCGGCTCGAAGATGACTACCGCAGTCTGCAAACCTCTTTGTCGCGCAACCTCACATAACTCGTCCAGCAAAGCCTGATGACCCAGATGCACACCATCGAAGTTTCCGATGGTGATTGCAACAGGTTGAGTGTCTGGGGAATAAAGTCCGCGTAGAATCTGCATATCGGGCGCGATTATACCGTGAGAAACAGCGTAGCCGCTCACACACATAACAGGAACAGTTCTATGGAATACCCCCAAGTCGCCCTCGAATTCATGAACAGAGACCACGCGGAATTCGTTTCTCTAAGAGACAGCCTCATCGCACTTTTGAGGGAGGCCGACACTGACACCGGGGTGGATGTGCTGCTAACCGAGTTGTTGACGCACACCAGACACCATTTCGCGGAAGAGGAGCGTCAAATGCAGGCAACGCATTTCCCGCCATA
>JARCRR010000208.1 GCA_029850565.1 Gallionella sp.
GGCAACGCATTTCCCGCCATACCGCATGCACAAGATGGAACATGACCGGGTCATCGCGGACATGGAACTGCACGGTGCGAACTGGATAAATGGTCGAGACAGAAATGAGTTGAAGAATTGGCTGGAGAATGATGTCGCAACGTGGTTCGTCAATCACGTCAGCACCATGGATTACGTCACCGCCGGTTTCATCGCCTCGCGGCACCTGCAATAGAGTTCGATATGGATACAACCAAGCTATTCGACCACACCCCCTTCGTCACACTGCGCGAGGAAGTGATGGCGCTATTCGACCAACAAGCGACCCATGCCGATATTGACGCGAAACTCTCCGAGTTCCTGCGACATATCGACTCGCAGTTCGCCAGCGAAGAAGGAGCCATGCAGGCAACCGGATTCAAACCATACGGCGCACACAAGGCCGAACATGACCGTATGCGAGAGAAACTCTCATACCGCATCGAAACATGGAAAAAGAATCGTGAAGTGTCACTCATGCTGGGTTACATCGAAACGGAGCTGGCTGACTGGTTCGTCAAACACGTCAACACAAGGGACTTCATCACAGCAAGGTTTTTGGCCAACTGTGCGTAAAGCAGGTCAGGCCGTGCCACCCACCGTCAGGCCATCAATGCGCAGCGTCGGCTGTCCCACGCCGACCGGAACACTCTGCCCTTCTTTACCGCAGGTGCCAACGCCTGAATCGAGCGCCATGTCGTTGCCGATCATACTCACGCGTGTAAGTGCATCAGGCCCGTTACCGATCAGGGTTGCCCCTTTCACCGGATAGGTGATCTTGCCATCCTCGATCATGTAAGCCTCGGTGGTGGAGAACACGAACTTGCCGCTGGTGATGTCCACCTGACCGCCGCCGAAGTTGGCCGCATACAGGCCATGTTTCACCGAAGCGATGATCTCGTCGTGCGTCTTGTCGCCGTTGAGCATCATGGTATTGGTCATACGCGGAATGGGAAGGTGCGCGAACGATTCGCGTCGCGCATTACCCGTCACCGCTGTCTTCATCAGTCGCGCGTTCATGGTGTCTTGAAGGTAGCCGCGCAGGATGCCATCCTCAATCAATACGGTACGCTGCGTGGGGTTGCCCTCGTCGTCCACTTGCAAGGAACCGCGTCTGTTGGGAATGGTGCCATCGTCCACCACGGTCACACCTTTAGAGGCCACACGTTCACCGATGCGACCGGAAAACGCTGAGCTCCCCTTACGATTGAAGTCGCCTTCAAGCCCGTGACCGATTGCTTCGTGCAACAGGATGCCCGGCCAACCGCTACCCAATACCACGGTCATATTGCCCGCCGGAGCGGGACGCGCATCCAGATTGATGACCGCCTGATGCACCGCCTCCTGCGCGTATCTTTGCAGCTTCTCTTCGCTGAAGTAGTCATAACCGAATCGCCCGCCCCCGCCTGACGATCCTTGTTCGCGACGACCATTGCTCTCGACGATGACCTGCAAGGAGAGGCGCACCAAAGGGCGGATGTCTGCGCTCATCAAGCCATCGTTGCGCGCAATGAGCACGACGTCGTACTCAGCCGCAAGGTTGGCTATCACTTGAGTCACGCGTGGATCGAGTGCGCGTACGATGCGTTCCAGACGCTCCAACAAAGCGACCTTCTCTTCCGCCTTCAAAGTGGAGATGGGGTCGTGCGGTAGATAGAGTTGGTGCGACTTGCCTGCATGTAGATGTTTCGCTGTCTGCGTACCACCTTGACGTGCGATGGCGCGTGTAGCCAGCGCGGCATCTTTCAGCGCGTTCAGAGTGATATCGTCCGAGTAAGCGAAGGCGGTCTTCTCTCCGCTCACCGCGCGCACGCCGACACCTTGTTCGATGTGGAAACTGCCGGATTTGACGATGCCTTCTTCCAGCGACCAACTCTCTGCGCGGCTGTACTGGAAATAGAGATCGGCATAATCGACACGATGCGCCGACATCTTGCCGAATATCCCCTCGAGATGACGCGGCTCAAGACCGTGCGCGGTGAGTAGCGCACGCTGTGCAAGCTGCATCACGCCACTCATGCGGAGCAGGAAAGCGTGCGGTGTGTCAGTGCCGGCAGGCTCTTACGCAGGCTGGCCTGATAGCTTGGGTTGACATCAGCGATAACCACTCCGGAGCCGCGCTGCAATTCATCCAGGATGCGCCCCCACGGGTCGACAATCATGCTGTGGCCATGTGTCTCGCGTCCGTTAACGTGATATCCACCCTGCGCAGCAGCGATGAAGTAAGAAAGATTCTCGATGG
Source organism: Gallionella sp. (assembly GCA_029850565.1). Taxonomy (GTDB): domain Bacteria; phylum Pseudomonadota; class Gammaproteobacteria; order Burkholderiales; family Gallionellaceae; genus Sideroxyarcus. The sequence goes on from JARCRR010000208.1 coordinate 2,261, forward strand.
CACGTGCGCGCACCAGCGGCTCCCAATGCATCTTGCCCGTGGTCGCCGTAAATGCGGAAGGCAACACGATGATGTCCACGTTTTTCATGGCGCGGAACAGCTCGGGGAAGCGCAGGTCGTAGCACACCGCCAAGCCGATACGTCCGAACGGGCTATCGACCACCACGACTTGGTTGCCCGCCTCGATGGTCTGCGCTTCGTTGTATTGCTCGTTACCTAGCGTCAGGTTGAACAGATGTATCTTGTCGTAGCGTGCTACTTGCGCACCCGTCTCGTCGTAGACCAGACAACTGTTGCGCACCTTGTCCGGCGCGTTCGCCGCCAAGGGGATGGAGCCGCCCACCAACCATATCTTGTGCTGGCGCGCCGTCTCACTGAGGAACTGCTGGATATTGCCCTGCCCCGCCTGCTCGCGCACCTTGAGCTTGTCTTGTTCGTCCATGCCCATGATGGCGAAGAACTCCGGCAACACCACCAGTTTCGCACCTTGCTCCACCGCTTTGGCAATGTGTCGTCGCGCTTCGTTCAGATTGCCTTCCACGTTGGGGCCGGATGCCATTTGAATGGCAGCAACCTTGAATGCGTTCTGTTGTGCAGCGATACGGGTTTGGGTGTTATCGAGCGAGGACATGGTCAACAGCTTTCTATTTGGAATTAAACGTTATCGTTACGATTTGGATCACGGTTGTGCCTTGGACTGCCCCAATCTCTCCACCTTGGGATTGGCCCAACTGCCGCTGACATTGTAGTCAAACGCCACCAGCTTATCGAGAGGGTCGCGCAATATTTTGTTAGCCAGCAACACACTCACCCCGACCGCCGGACCGGCGGCAAACGAAAGTAACGAAACGTTATCGCCGATGGTCGGCAACACACGAACCTTGAGGTTCTGTGTCTCGCGCTCCAGGTCAACCTGTCCGTTAAGGGTGATGCGAGCCGCGGCTCCTGTCATCCTGAAGTCATTGGTCTTGAGCAGACCGTGTTCGATAGAAGCTTCGCCGGTGATGCTGTCGAACTCGAAACCCGGGCTGATCACGTCGGTGAAATCGAGGCTGATGCGTTTGGGCAAAGACTGCAGACTCAGCACACCGAGCAACTTGGCCGCGCCCGGGTTGACCTGCAAGAACCTTCCTTTACCCGTCTTCAGTCGCAGCGTTCCATCCAAACTGCCATAGTTGAAGGCATCTGGCGAACCATTCCAATTCAGATCGAATTCCAGAGAACCGTTGCCGTCTTTCAGACCTTCGGGATACCCCGAGCGCGCCATGATCTTGCCCGCATTGCTTATATCCAGTCTGGCGTTAATCTGCGTCCGGTCGGTCGCCGCGCTCCATTTCCCGGTCGCGCTGAACACTCCGTCAGGATTAGTCAACCGCAAGCTCTGCATCACGACATCGTCGCCTTCGCCGTTCAGTAGCATCTCCAGTCGGCCAAGTTGGCGGCCTTTCCAAGTGAGTTTCTCGATCGCCACATCGATCTCGGGCAAGCCGCCCGCCTCTTTTACTGCGGTCGCTTTGGCCGGACCAGTCGCTGGCGAGACGCTTTCGCTTCCGCCCTCCCCCAACATCGCATTCTTCAGACGTACTAACAGCCTGCCTTGACCTTGCGGTTGCCAGATGAGGTCGCCATTCACCTCACGCGATGCCAAGCGCGTACTGATCAGACCGTTACGACCACTTCCACTGATATTCAACTGATGTATGGTGTTACCGAAACCCTGCACTTTCCCCACCGCCAAGTCGATGTTGGCTATGTTAGGCAACACACCCTCACGGTTAGGTAAGTCAGACCAACCATTCCAGCCTTCCAGCGCGAACTCGGGGATGTCCCCGGATATCCAAATACCTTCGCTTCGCGGATTCTTGCGCGCTTTTCCAAAAGCGATGGCGCCGCGCCTGATATCCCACTTGCCCGTCGCCACAGCGGTGCGCATCAGATCGGCGCTGATCACCTCTGCATAGCGCAGGCTGATCACATCGTTCTTGGAATTGATATCTCGCTGTTCAAAACGCAGCAGTTTCTTCTCGGACGATGTTTTACCGAAAGGCAGCGGCAATTCGGACGATAGACCCTGCAGGTCGGAGGTCACCACCACATCGGCCAATCTGTTCTTCACCCTGACTTCGGTAGTCCACTCGGCCGTTCCATGCAATCGGCGCAACAAGGGATAACTATAGGTCTTCGGCAAACTATCCGCATCGAGTTTGCCTGATGCCTGGGTGAGCAATATGCCGTTCTCGCTCTTCAATGAGATGCGCGCAGATCCTCCCAGTATCTGCGCCTGCATGTTGTTCGCTTGAAGCGAGTCATTGGTAAATGAGAGTTCGCCTGTCGCATTCTTCAGCAGGGGAACATGCTCGCCCAAGTCGACTTCGTTATTGCTGAAGCGGTAACTACCGATCAATTTCACCGGCTGTTCACCGCTCATGGGAATATCGAGGCGCAACTTGAGCAAGCCATCACCAACGGTACGAAAACCATCCGTGTAACCATCCAGATAGCCGCTGACCGGACTCTTGCGGATGTAATCGAGACAATGTTGGGTCGTATCTGCGGCTTCTCCATCGACTTCCATCACGAGGGCGTCCGCCAAGGTATCCGGAAGTACCACCTTCACTTTCCTTAATGCGGCACCGGATGTCATCGCCTTGGATGCATGCACCTCCAGCCTCCGCCCCTGTATCAAAAGATTCGTTTGCGCGCGTTCGATGCGCGGCCAGCCGGTGTCGAATTCGATGGCGACATCCTTGGCTTTTGCCTCGATCTTGAACAGCCCATCCTTGCTGTCAGGAAAGGGGAAGTTGCGCAAATCACCACGTACGCGCATCAGGAACGAGTCTGCATCGCCTTCTTGCAAACCGGTTTGCAGCCAACGATAGGTCGCATCATCGAAGGCATGCATGGGAATATAGCGCGCAGCGTGCTTTACCGAGGCATGCTTCAAATTGATGGTGATGTCGGCGATACCGGGTCCATCATCGACCTGGTAACCACCGCTGACCGTCCCTTCAAGATCGTCATTGCGGACATGCGTATCGTTCAATTTCAACTCCCAGCCGCGACCATTGCGCTGCCAATCCAAACGGGCATCGACTTGGTCGAACACGAGCATCTCCGCCATGAAGTCGGGAGCTAGTACCTTCAGATCGCGGCTATTCAGCGTCAGTGTGCCCGCTCTGTCGCTTCCGGCCACTTCGCCGCTCACCCCCGAAAAACCGGGAAATGCCCCCACTTGGCTGACGCCGATATCTGTGAATCTTGCTTGCACACGATATTGTGCAAGCCGCTCCAGATCACCCTGCCAACTCGCATGCAGATCGTTCACCTTTCCCCGGGGGGCTAAGTCGAGCAAGCGTCGTCTCAAGCCCGCCTCAACAGGAAGATAGGCAAGCAAGGTGTTGACATCCGCCAAGTCGAGTGCATTCACACTCACCTCCCCCGATGCCGAGCGATATCCTTGTTTAGGCGAGTATTGGACGGTCAGGTTTGTAGGCTTGAGTTCGAACCCATCTCGCATACGCAATGCCAAGCCATGCGTCGAAACAGCCAGCCCTTTGTCGGATTGCCTCCAAGCCAATCTACCTCTGATGCTCGGCATATCGAGTCGCGGCAAGTCCTCCGCCAGCTTTGCGCTGAAGTCATGTAAGTCGACATCGGCATCAACACGATTGATATTCCCCTGCACCACCCCCAACCAGACTCTCATCCCCCCGGAGCCACTCTGGATTGCTTCCGGCAAGTTGAACCATTTGCTCCAATCCACGACATCGATTTCATCGATCCGAGCGAAGATCTCTCCCTGCCACTGCCCCAGATCGGTGAAGCTATTGCCATATAGATCACCGCGCAGGTCGATACGCGAAGCTCGCGTGGTTGCAACAAAGGAACGCAAGGCAAAACGATGTCGTTCACCTCGGTTCAAGATACGCAGTTCGACATCGTTGAATTCAAGCGGAGGCGCGGAACGCATCTCATCCTGCCAGACCACATGCCCGGCGTGAACGATGATGTTCGAATGACGCAGCCACCAGTCGGAAGTACCCGCATCCGACTTAACGCCCGCCTGCCCGCCGGAGCTGACCCCGGCAATGAACAATCTTCCCTGCGGATCGCGCCGAATCAACAGGTCCGGGCTTTCCAATTCCAGACTGTGAAAACGCAACTCACCGGCAATGAGAGTGGTCCATGCGACCGTGTTGTACAAACGAGGAAGTTCCACCGCGACTTGCCCGAGCGCATCCAGCACTCTTACGTTCGACAACAACAACCGTGGTCGCAGTCCGTTCCAATCCGCCTCGATGCGACCGATCTCGACCGTCCGCCCGAGCGCGGCACTCGATGCCGAAACGATGCCAGCATGATAGCGCTCGATATCGGGCAGGATGATGTGGCGCAGAACCAACAGCGCGGCGGCTCCGATCAGCGCAAGCAGGATGCCCAACCGTATCGCCAAGCGCCACAGACGCTTTGCTCCGCGCGCGGTATGACGAAGTGCAGGCTTCAGCATCGCGACTGGAAGAGGCTAAGGTTCGTATGGAAAGACGAGCGGATGAACATAGAAAAACTATAATGAGAGGCATGCAATGAGTGCGCTCATTTTAACCGAAACACACTATGAACAACGTCCCGCGACAGCCTATTTCAGACTTCGGACAATTGCTTCCGCATGTTCGACTGTGCAGCAATTATCTGGCTCGCATCTTGGATGCCGAGCCGGAATTGCAGACTTGGCTGCACGAACACTATCAAACACCATGCGATGCGTCGTTCATACAGTTCTGGCTGGACAGCTTTCCTGTCAATGAAGAACAACAACTGTCGATTGCCGTGCGCAGCCTGCGTAAACGGGTGATGTTGCATCTCATCACCCGCGACTTGGGTGGTTTGTGCGACCTCTCGGAAGTGATGCGCGCAATGACTGCCCTAGCCGAACTGACCGTACGCCGTGCCCACGCCTTCACCATGCAAAGTCTGGTTGCACAGTTCGGCCAACCCATAGGCGCGGAGAGCGGCAAGCCCCAAGAGCTATTGGTGATTGGCATGGGCAAACTGGGCGGCGGTGAATTGAACGTCTCCTCTGATATCGACCTGATCTTCGCTTTTCCAGAAGATGGCGAGACCGATGGTGCGCGCACCTTATCCAACAACGAGTTCTTCAGTCGCCTGGGACGCCGACTCATCGCGCTCATCAACGACCTCACCGCAGACGGATTCGTGTTCCGTGTCGATATGCGCTTACGCCCCTATGGCGACAGCGGCCCGCTGGCGATGAGTTTCGCCGCCTTAGAGGAGTATCTGGTCGCACAAGGCCGCGAATGGGAGCGTTATGCCTGGATCAAAGCACGTGTGATCTCGCCGCAGGAAAACCCGCACATCGTCGAACTGGAAAAGCTGGTACAGCCTTTCGTGTTTCGCAAATATCTGGATTTCGGCGCCTTCGACTCCATGCGCAAATTGCATGCTCAGATCCGTGCGGAAGTGGCGCGCAAGGACAAGCACAACAACATCAAACTGGGCAGGGGCGGCATCCGCGAGATCGAGTTCATCGCCCAAGTGTTCCAACTGATCCGTGGCGGGCGGGATGCACGACTACGCATCCGCCCCACCCAAAGAGTCCTGCATCAGATCGGTCTGGACGGAGAACTGGATACTCAAGTTACCGAGCGGCTAAATCAGAGTTACATCTATCTGCGCAATCTGGAGCATCGACTTCAATACCTGAATGACCAGCAGACACAGGCGCTCCCCGAGGACGAGGCATCACAAGCCATCATCGCGACCGCGATGGGCTATGCCAGCTATGCAGAACTGCTCACAGAGCTCGACCCGCTACGCGAATTCGTTAGCGCCCAGTTCGAAGCTGTATTTGGAGACAAGCAGGAGAATAGCGAAACGCATGGCTGGCATGAAGGTAGCAATCAGGACGAATTGAGTACCATGCTTCACGGACTAGGCTACAGCGATGCGAGTTCACTGTCCGACACACTGCATCAATTCCGTACGGGTAGCCGCTATCGCCAACTGCCCGACATCAGTCGTCAACGTTTGGATGCTCTTGTGCCTAGATTCTTGACGTTGTGCGCAACCGAGGATAATCGCGATGACACCCTACGACGTGCGCTCACCTTGCTCGAAGCCATCGCCCGCCGCGCCGCCTACCTCGCCTTCCTTGCGGAATATCCGAAAGCATTACCCAGACTGGTTCGCATGTTATCGGCCAGCGCATGGGCGGGTGACTATCTGACGCAACACCCTATCCTGCTTGATGAGCTGCTGGACACGCGCGAACTGTATGACGCGCCAGACTGGCAGGCATTGGACGCACGACTGACCACCTTGCTCGACGAGCATCAGGGTGACACCGAACGTGAGATGGACGTGCTACGCCAATTCCAGCAAGCGCAAACTTTCCATCTGTTGGCGATGGACCTGCAAGGCATCTTGCCGTTGGAAAAACTGAGCGATCATTTGAGCGATCTCGCCGACCTGATCCTGCGCCACACACTGCAACTGTGTTGGCGCGATGCACGCAAGAAACATCAGGAACAGCCACAGTTTGCCATCATCGCCTATGGAAAACTGGGCGGCAAAGAACTCGGATATGCCTCCGATCTCGACCTTGTCTTCGTCTACGACGATCCTCATCCCGATGCAGGTCAGATCTATGGGCGCTTGGCACAACGCGTCAACACCTTGCTCTCAAGCCATACTGCGGCAGGACGACTTTATGAGGTCGATCTACGTTTGCGCCCGAACGGGGAAAGCGGACTCTTGGTCAGCTCTATCGAAGCCTTCGACGATTATCAACGCAACCATGCTTGGGTGTGGGAGCATCAGGCACTTACGCGCGCACGTTTCTGTGCGGGCGACGCGAACGTCGGTGCCAGCTTCGAGCGTATCCGCAATGAGATATTGCGCCTTCCGCGCGAAATCAGTGCGCTCAAATCATCCATCATCGAGATGCGCCAAAAGATGCATGACGGACATCCCAACAAGACCGACCTGTTCGATATCAAGCACGACAGCGGCGGCATGGTAGACATTGAATTCATGGTGCAATTTCTGGTGCTAGCTTATGCTGCACAACACCCGCAGCTCACTGCCAATAGCGGCAATCTGGCCTTACTTGAAGTGGCCGTGAAATTGGGTTTGATCGGGAAGACGCTCAGTGATGCGACGCATGACCTATACCGCGAATTGCGCCGCACCCAGCATCAGATGCGCCTGAACAACCAGAACTCCTGCCGCATCGAGCCAGACAGGTTCGATACGTCTCCGGTGCTCAAGTTGTGGAAAGAACTGCTAGAGGAATGAACTAGGCTTGCGCGGGCGCACCGCCCTGTGCCGGTAACTGATACACGTTGTTCTTGCCCGAGATTCCCAGTGCATCCACTTTCCCGATGAGGCGATAAGCAGGCATCTCGCCTTTGCCCTTGATGTTAAGAACGGTAGGCGGCTCAAACAGGAAGTCATGTTTCAGGCGGTTGAATGTACGCTTGTCGGTCAAAATATGACCGGATTTTGCGTCATCTGTGAGTCGGCTCGCAATATTCACCGTATCGCCCCACAAGTCATAGATGAAACGTTTGGTACCGATCACGCCCGCCACGACCGGACCGATGGCGATTCCGATATGCACACCGAGATTCCTCTTGGCTAATTGCGGATGCGTTTCCACAAAGGCGATCATCTCCAACGCCATGCAAGCCATGTCTGCCGCATAGTCTTGTCGTTCACGCGACAATCCGCCTACCGCCATGTAGGCATCGCCTATGGTCTTGATCTTCTCCAAACCGTGTCTCTCCGAAATCTCATCGAAGCCTGAAAACACGGTATTCAATAAGCTGACCATCTGCTCCGGTGACATCTGTTCAGTAAGTTGGGTGAAATTCACCAGATCGGCGAACATGACCGTCACATCCGCATAGCCATCGGCGATCAATCCTTCATTGCTCTTCAAACGCTCGGCGATGTTGGACGGTAGCACATTGAACAATACTCGCTCAGAACGCTTTTGCTCTTCCGCTAAAAGCTCATGTTGCTGATCCAACTGAACCTTGATCTTTTCAGTCTCGATCACAAAGTGGCGAACCAAGAAATACAAGATCGATGACATCGCAGCAAAATTAAGCGCGAAGAACAGACCGATCGTATCCATCGGTATCCCCGCACTCCCACCGCTTCCCAATATGTAATCAAAAGCACCCGATAACACGGTCAACACCATATAGGCAAAGAACCAGGGGACGGACTCGCGCCAGCTCGAGACCACCAGCGCCCCTATCGGTGCCAATAAAGCCCAAAGTGTCACGCCGCTGGAGGTCACCGAACTTCCCATGCTCCACTGCATGATGAAAGGGGTGAACAAGAACAAAGAAAGCTGAACGAAACGGAAGACAACGAAATTTCGAGTTTTCACATAGTGGATCAGCGAAGTGACTGAAACAGCTTGATAGACCAAAGGCACGTTACTGGAGAAATGCACACCCATCGCCCAATAGATAGCAAGCCAGAACATGACAGCAAAAGTCATGAAAGCAGCCGCGAAGATGAGCAGACTCCTGCGCAACTTCTCTTCTTGCGATTCCATGATTTCCGGTTTGATCTCTTTCGAACTGATGTGTTGCACCATGTCGCTCCCGCCCCTCTACAACCGAGCGCGATAATTACATGAACCACCAATAAAGGAAATAGGCCGTGCGCATTAAACGGCAAGTGAGGCCCGTCAAGCGATTTTGATATGGCCGATACTTCATAAAACCCTTGGAAACAGCTAGAATCTCGCCCCTCGCAACACCACAAACAAACTAAGGAAATCACCATGTCCATGTCCGACCGCGACGGCTTCATCTGGTACGACGGCAAGCTCGTACCCTGGCGCGAAGCCACCACCCATGTGCTCACCCATACTTTGCATTACGGCATGGGCGTGTTCGAGGGGGTGCGGGCATACAAAACCACACAGGGAACCGCGATCTTCCGGCTGCAGGAGCATACCGATCGCCTGTTCAACTCGGCCTACATCTTCAAGATGAAGATGCCGTTCGACAAAGAGACGCTGATGGAAGCGCAGAAGGAAGTGGTGCGCTCTAACAAGCTGGAATCCTGCTACATCCGCCCCATCGTGTTCTACGGCTCGGAAGCAATGGGCATCGCCGCCACCGCCATCAGCGTGCATGTCGCCGTCGCGGCATGGCCGTGGGGAGCCTACCTGGGCGAAGAAGGCATGGCCAAGGGCATCCGCGTGAAGACATCCAGCTTCACCCGCCATCACGTGAACATCAACATGTGCCGTTCCAAATCGGTGGGTACCTATACCAATTCCATCCTCGCGCATCAGGAAGTGGCGCATGACGGCTACGATGAAGCGCTACTGCTGGACGTGGACGGCTACGTTGCCGAAGGCGCGGGCGAAAACATCTTCATCGTAAAAAAGGGCAAGCTGTACACCCCCGACCTGACTTCCTGCCTTGAAGGCATCACGCGCGACTCAATCGTCACGCTGGCAAAGGACATGGGGCTGGAATTGATCGAAAAACGCATCACGCGCGACGAGGTATATTGCGCCGAAGAAGCGTTCTTCACCGGCACTGCCGCGGAAGTGACGCCGATCCGTGAGTTGGACAACCGCACCATTGGCAGCGGCAGTCGCGGCCCGGTCACCACCAGGTTACAAGCTGCGTTCTTCGACATCGTCAGCGGTAAGAATCCCAAATACGCTTCCTGGCTGGCACACGTATAACGATACAAACAAGGGGAACAGAGCATGTCCAACGAAAACATCACACAACGTTATGTAGAGGTCACCGCAGAGGCACTTCCCCTGTTCTGTCCGACTCCGGCGGTCAGCCTGTGGAGCAGTCATCCGCGCGTCGCCATTCCGGTGGCAAAGTTAGGCGAGGCTGTTTGTCCTTATTGTGGGACACACTACAAGTTCAAAGGTGAGCGTCCCCACGGGCATCACTGAGTACTCGTCGTACTCGTCTCGCATAGTCTGAATCCCTAGTGAAAAAGATACTCATCATCGCTCCCAGCTGGGTGGGCGATTGTGTGTTAATGCAGCCTATGCTGCATCGCCTCACACAACGCCACCCAGAAGTGCAATTGGATGTACTCGCGCCATCCTGGACCGAGAAGCTGTTGCGCCAACTGCCCGAAGTAAACGAAGTCATTGACAATCCCTTCGCTCATGGCGCTTTCCGTTTCACTGAGCGACGCGATCTGGGCAAACGATTGCGGGCGGCAAACTACGACCAGGCCATCGTGTTACCCAACTCGTGGAAGTCCGCACTCATTCCCTACTTCGCTGACATCCCGCTACGTACAGGCTTCGTTGGAGAGATGCGCTACGGCCTACTCAACGATGCACGCAAACTCGACAAGAAGAAGCTGCCGCTGATGGTTGAGCGTTTCTCACAGTTAGCCGAAGAAAAACACAAAGACATATCCAGACCTGTCCCCACCCCGCACCTGCAAGTGAACGACGCTCGACGAGCGCAAGCTTTGGAGAAGTTCAAACTCGATTCACATCAACCTATTGCCGTATTCTGCCCCGGCGCCGAATACGGTCCGGCAAAGCGCTGGCCGTTGCAGTACTACGCCGAACTTGCGCAGAAGCTGCGCGCACAAGGCTATGTCGTGTGGCTGATCGGCTCACCCAAAGACAAGGAAGTCGCCGACAAGATCGTTGCACTGGGTAATCCGCAGGCCGTGAATCTTTGCGGAACGACCGATCTGGATGAAGCTATCGCACTCATCTCCTGCGCCGATCTGGTGATCAGCAACGACTCCGGTCTGATGCATATCGCCGCCGCACTGGACAGGCAGATGTTGGCGATATTCGGATCAAGCAGCCCGCAATTCACTCCGCCACTGTCGAGCAAAGCGCAAGTGTTGAAACTAGACCTGCCTTGCAGCCCCTGCTTTAAGCGAGTTTGCCCGTTGGGACATTTCAACTGCATGATGCAATTGACCCCGCAGGAAGTCGGCAGACACATTCCGATCCGTCAGGTACCGTCTTAACTTCTACAACTTAGGATACGACGGACTGTTTGAGCGACTTTCCAATCCCGGTTTCGTCCAACCACCCTAGATTGATCAACTCAATTAGCATTTGACTGAATTCCGGCAGGCTTTCCGGCTTCTTTACAAAGCTGTTAGCACCAACCTGATAGCTGAGCACCACGTCTGAAGGTTCATGGACCTCCGAATAAACCACGATGGGAACATTTTGCAGACGCTCGTCCATTCTAAGCGTTCGCAACAC
>JARCRR010000209.1 GCA_029850565.1 Gallionella sp.
GTCCTGCCGGGTGTATTGCCTACAACAAATGGCAGCGGCCCAACCCGCCGTACATCTTGTTCAAATATCTAGGCGATGAATGGAAGCACATCCCGCTGGAAGAATTTCCAGCGGAGCTTGCGCATTCCAATTTGATGAGCGAGCCGGATATCAGGGGGCTCAAGTCTTACTACTCCGTGGAGCAAGTCAAGGAGCAGATGCGGGGCAGGGATGTTGCGGCTGAGGCCAGAACTATTATGCGGGAGCCGTTGCCGGGTGGAGCTAGTAGATGCCCAGAAATGATTCACAAAGGAAATGGTGGATGGATTGGTTTGGATTGGTTCACAGATCAACCATCTTATGAAGCATGTATGAAATTCTGTGCATATAAACAGGTAAGTGCACAAGACTGTCCTTGCAGCACAATACAATTTAAGGGGGCGAAATAATCATGACTACGATTACTGCAATTGACTACGCATTGATGGCTAACTAAAGGGGTCGGGTTCGAATTGTTTTCTGCCACCACGTATCGTTTCGCTCACTCTAAACAGCAATAGTCATTCGTCGTGAATCAAGAAAACCAAGCAATAAAAAGCCCGCCACATTGGGCGGGCTTTCGGGAAGCATTTAATGCTTACTTGCCTTTGGCAGCCATCAGTTTCTCGTACTTGGCTTGCAGTTGTTCCTTGGTCTCGACATGCGCCTCGTCTTTGGGGATGCAATCCACCGGGCAGACTTCCACGCACTGCGGTGTGTCGTAGTGGCCCACGCACTCGGTGCATTTGGCCGGGTCGATGATGTAGATGGTGTCGCCTTGCGAGATGGCATCGTTGGGGCATTCCGGCTCGCACACGTCGCAGTTGATACATTCGTCGGTGATGATCAGTGACATTGTTACTCTCCTTTAGTTGATTTTTTATCTTTCAATCTCGCCTCTACCGAGGGCGATACGAATTTGCTCACGTCCCCGCCGAAGCGCGCGATCTCGCGCACCATGCTGGCAGAGATGAAGGTGTAGCGTTCTGCCGGGGTGAGGAACACTGTCTCCACATCGGGGTGCAGGTTGCGGTTCATGCCTGCCATTTGGAACTCGTATTCGAAATCGGACACGGCGCGCAATCCGCGCAACACCACGCGTGCATGTTTCTCGCGCACATAGTTCATCAGCAGCGCGTCGAATCCTTCGACCTTGACGTTCTTGAAGTCTGCGAAGACTTCTTTGGCCATCGCCACGCGTTCTTCCAAGCTGAACAGCGTTGCGGAACGGCTGGCCGCCACCGCCACGATGACTTCGCCGAACAATCCGGCCGCACGCCGCACGACATCCTCATGCCCGCGCGTGATGGGATCGAAAGTTCCCGGATAAACGACTCTGATCATGCTCGCCTTATCAATTGGTGGTACACCGCACCTGCCTTGCCTTGCTTCAACACTTGCCATTCCGCCCCGGCATCGAATGCGCTGCCGCTTTCCACATAGATGACGCCATCCTCAGCCAGCTTGTCCGCCAACCTTGGCAGCAATTGTGGCAAGTAGTCGCTTTGGAACGGGGGGTCCAGGAAGATGACATCGAATGCCATGTTCGCTTGGGAGGCGAATTTTAGCCCATCTGCGCACTGCAACGCCACATTGCTCAATCCCAGCTTCTTGGCGTTGTCTTGCAAGGCCTTGAATACGGCACGGTTGTTTTCCACCATCACCACCTGCGCCGCCTCGCGCGAGGCGGCCTCGAAGCCGAGCGCCCCGCTCCCCGCGAACAAGTCCAGACAGCGCTTTCCATACAAGGTCTGCCCCAACCAGTTGAACAGCGTCTCGCGCACACGGTCCGGCGTGGGACGCAGCCCTTCGGCATCGGGGAAGGTGATGAGGCGGCTGCGGTGGGTGCCGCCGATGATGCGTACTTTGTTTATTTTGCCGCTCCCGCTTCAGGCGCGCCCACGATCACCGTGGCCATCGCTTTGGGATCGATACGACGCTTGAAGGCATCGTGTATCTGTTTGCTCGTCACCGCATCCACACGCACGGTGAAGTCATCCAGATAGTTGAGCGGCATCTGGTAGAAACCGATGACGCTCAGGTAATCCAATATCTTCTTGTTGCTGTCGATGCGCAGCGGGAAGCCGCCGATGATGTTGTCCTTGGCTGCCTGCAACTCTTTCTCGGACACGCCTTTGGCAACGAAGGCATCCAAGGTCTGACGCACCACTTTCAACGCTTCGTCCGCTTGCTCTTTCTTGGTCTGCAAGCCGATCTGGAACGCGCCCGGTTGTTGCATCGGCATGAAGTAGCTGTAGACACTGTAAGCCATGCCGCGCTTCTCGCGCACTTCGTTCATCAGGCGCGACACGAAACCACCGCCACCCAAGATGTAGTTACCCACGTACAAGGGGAAGTAATCCGGATCGTTACGCGCCACACCCGGCGTGCCGATGAGGATGTGACTCTGGCTGGCGGGATGCGCGATGCGCTGTTCACTCGCAGAAATCCTGGAAACGACAGATGGCAAGGTGGCGACCGCACCCCCTTGCGGCAGATTCGCCGTGAGTCGTTGGGCGATGGCTTCGGCCTGTTGCCGCGTGACATCGCCCATCAAGGCAACGACGGCAGTCTTGGCGTTGTAATGCGCGCGGTAGAAACTCTCCAAGTCGGCACGCTGTATCTTCTCGACGTCGGCGACCTCGGTCTGCCAACCATAGGGGTGATTGCCGAACACGGCTTTACCGAAAGCCTTCTCGGACAGATGCTCCGGTTTGGTCTCCGCCTCTTTCAAACCGGAGATGAGACTGGCTTTGTTGCGCGTCAGCACGGCTTCGGGGAACAGCGGTTGCTGCAACACGCGGGCGACGATGTCGAGCGCGGCGTCACGTTCGGCCGTACTGCTCAATGTGCGCAACGAGATGGATGCCCTATCCGCATCGAAGCTGCCGCCCAACTGCGCACCGATGTCGGCCATCTTGCGCGAGATGTCATCCTCGCTCAGTCCTTGAGCACCCGCATCGAGCAAGCTATGCGTCATGCCTGCCACGCCCAGTTTGTCCGCCGCATCGTAGGCATCGCCCGCAGCGAAGTTCACCGCCACATCGAGCATCGGCAGGTCATGGTCTTCGACGAAATAGACTTGCGCTCCGC
>JARCRR010000210.1 GCA_029850565.1 Gallionella sp.
TCCCAAGCCCAGCATGATGCCGCCGACGACACCGATCTTTGTGTAGGGCAGCACGACTTTTACCATCACTTCCCAAGTGGTCGCACCCAAGCCATAAGCAGACTCTTTGAGCATTGTAGGTACAACATCGAATACGTCACGCATCACCGAGGCGATGAAAGGGATGACCATGATGGCAAGGATGATGCCTGCGGTGAGCATGCCAATCCCCATTGGGGGGCCGGAGAAGAACGGGCCGAGGATGGGCCAGGTCCCGATGTGGTCATTCAGCCAAGGCTCGGCGTGATCTGCGAATAGTGGAGCAAATATGAACAGCCCCCACATACCATAGATGATGCTGGGAATTCCCGCCAGCAATTCAATTGCGATACCTAGTGGACGGCGCAACCAGCCAGGTGATATTTCGGTCAGGAAGATCGCAATACCAAAACTGACTGGGATTGCGATCAATAGCGCAATCCCTGAAGTGATCAGTGTGCCGACGATGGGGATCAGTGCGCCATATTGGTCGTTGACCGGATCCCATTCAGGGCTGGTGATGAAACCGAAACCGAAAGCATTAATGGCAGGCATGCTACCCACGACCAAAGAGGCGATGATGGCGGCGAGCAAGGCAAGTACCGAAAATGCGGCGATGCGTGTCAGGTTGCGGAACAATGCATCAAGCACTGTCTGTCGTTTATGTAGCGATTCGCGCAGTAAATTCGGCATGTTAGGGTCGGTGATTTATAAATGATACGGGGGAGCTTAGATTGCCCCCGCGATTGTAACTTAATACATGCAACCTACTTCCACAGGGATTTGCCTGAGCTGTCTTTCACTTGCTCTTTCCATGCGTCGTGGATGGTTGCTTTCAACTTGGCTGGCAGCGGCACATAGTCGAGATCGGAGGCCATCTTGTCGCCGTTGGTATATGCCCAGTCGAAGAATTTGAGTACCTCTTTGGCATTTTCGATCTTCTCGGGTGATTTTGGGATCAACACAAAGGTGGCGCCGGTGATCGGCCAACTGGCCTTGCCCGGTTCGTTGGTCAAAATCTCATAAAAACCATTGCTCTTATCCCACTTGGCATTTGCGGCGGCAGCCTTGAAACTGTCGTCATTCGGCTTCACGAACTGGCCATCACGGTTCTTCAGTTGTACGAAATTCATCTTGTTTTGCAGCGCGTAAGCGTATTCCACATAACCGATGGAGTTCTTGATCGTCTGAACGAATGAGGCTACCCCTTCGTTACCTTTGCCGCCAGTACCGACCGGCCATTTCACTGCTTTATCTGCACCTACATCCGCTTTCCAAGAAGGGCTAACTTGAGCTAGATAAGTTGTGAAAATGAAGGTCGTGCCAGAACCATCCGCACGGTGAACGACAGTGATCGTCTTGTCGGGCATGGCGAGGCCGACGTTGTCGGCAGCGATGCGCGGATCGTTCCATTTGGTGATCTTTCCTTGGTAGATGTCGGCTAGTACTTGGCTATCAAGTTTGAGCGTTCCGGCAGCGACACCTTCAAGATTGACGACGGGAACGACTCCACCGATGACGGTTGGGAATTGGGTCAGGCCGCTTTTTGCCAGTTCTTCTGGATGCAATGGGGCGTCAGAAGCGCCGAAGTCGACAGTCTTGGCTTGTATCTGTTTGATGCCCCCGCCGGAGCCAATGGATTGATAGTTCATGCCCGAGCCAGACTTAGCTTTATAAGCCTCAGCCCATTTGGCATAGATTGGGTAAGGGAAGGTGGCGCCCGCGCCGGTGATGTCCGTTGCAAAAGCGCTTACAGACGAAAGCAACGCGACCGACAGTATGGTACTGCGTAGTAGTTGATTCATGTTTTTCATGTCTTCATATCTCCGTTGTGGTGCTGCCGGTTTGCAAAGCACACCCCAATCCGATGAGGTGCGCATCCTATTTGATGATTGTTACGCAATTATTACATACACCAATAGTCAGTAGTCACGCTCAACCATTATCTGCGGGTAGGTGAAGTGTCGGATTGACCGTGATGCGTTTCATCGTTACTATCGCAGGCCTCAAAACGTATAAAAAGAAACCAAATGCGTCGCAAGTTAGTGGTGGGGAACTGGAAGATGTATGGCAATCTGGCGCGCAACAAGGCGTTGCTGGAGGGTGTACTCAGTGGGGTTCGTGAGTTGCGCAATGCCGATTATGGTGTCTGCGTACCTTATCCTTATTTGGCACAAGCCCAATCCATGTTGCAGGGAAGTAATATCGCTTGGGGCGCCCAGAACGTGAGTCAGAACGAGCAAGGCGCATTCACAGGAGCGGTCGCTGCAGGTATGTTGGTCGATTTCGATTGTCGTTATGTCATCATCGGACATTCGGAACGTCGAGCGCTCTTCCATGAAAGCAACGATATCGCTGCTACGAAGTTCGATACGGCGATCAAGGCAGGGTTGACACCGATATTCTGTGTGGGTGAGACCTTGGCTGAGCGCGAGAGCGGTGTGACTGAGCAGGTTGTTGCACGTCAATTGGAGGTCATCCTCAATCACGTGGGTGCACAAGCGGTAGCCAAATCGGTCATCGCCTATGAACCTGTGTGGGCGATCGGTACAGGCAAGACAGCGACGCCAGAGCAAGCGCAAGCCGTGCACGCGTTCATTCGTCAGCGCGTC
The DNA here is from genome assembly GCA_029850565.1 of Gallionella sp. Lineage (GTDB taxonomy): Bacteria > Pseudomonadota > Gammaproteobacteria > Burkholderiales > Gallionellaceae > Sideroxyarcus. Next base: position 2,631 of record JARCRR010000210.1, read on the forward strand.
TCCCAATTGGATGCGGTGGTCGCGCAAGATTTGCGTATCTTGTACGGTGGCAGTATGAAGCCTGGTAACGCGGCAGAATTGCTGGCGCAACCAGACATCGATGGTGGTTTGATTGGCGGTGCCTCGTTGGTGGCCGAGGAGTTCGTGGCGATCTGTCGCGCCGCGCAATAATTTTTAGTGGTTGGAGTCGAGAGTGGAAACAATTGTTTGGGTAGTGCATATCATCACGGCAGTCGTCTTGATTGGTTTGGTTCTGATTCAGCACGGTAAGGGCGCCGATATGGGCGCGGCGTTCGGTACGGGTTCTGCAGGCAGCTTGTTTGGTTCCAGCGGTTCGGCGAATTTCTTGAGTCGTAGCACTAAATATGCTGCGGCGATATTCTTTGTGACCAGTTTGTCGCTTACTTACCTCTATGCCAAGCCACAACAGGCGGCAGGGGTGATGGATAGGGTGGATGTGAACGCGGTACAGAAGGATGCACCTGCTACTGTTGATACCTCTGACTCCAAAGCAAGAGAAATACCAAAATAAAAGAATCACGCGGAGTTGGCGGAATTGGTAGACGCGCAGCCTTGAGGTGGCTGTGTCCGAAAGGACGTGAGGGTTCGAGTCCCTTGCCCCGCACCATACATAGTAAGAACCAAGGCCAGATAGGCGAAGGTCGAACGAATAGAGTAAGTTAATACTGCGAGCCTTCACAGGGAGGGGGAACTCAAATATGTTGGAGAATTACTTTCCGGTTCTGTTGTTCATCGGCATCGCATTGGTGATGGGTGTTGCGCCCATCGTGCTGGGGATGTTGGTCGGCCCCAATCGCCCCGACGATAAGAAGCTGTCGCCTTACGAGTGTGGCTTCGAGGCTTTCGAGGATGCGCGCATGAAGTTCGACGTGCGCTTCTATCTCGTTGCTATCCTGTTCATCCTGTTCGATCTTGAGATCGCATTCCTTTTCCCTTGGGCGATCGTTCTCAAAGAGATCGGTACCTTTGGTTTCGTTTCCATGATGGTCTTCTTGGCCATTCTTGTGGTTGGCTTTGTCTACGAATGGATGAAAGGAGCCTTGGAATGGGAATAGAAGGCATTCTGGAAAAAGGTGTCATCACTACTAGTGCCGACACCATCATCAATTATGCGCGTACAGGCTCTTTATGGCCGATGACGTTCGGCCTGGCATGCTGTGCGGTGGAGATGATGCACTTGGCTCTGGCTCGGTATGACTTGGACCGTTTCGGTGCAGGTGCATTTCGTCCCAGTCCGCGCCAATCCGATGTGATGATCGTGGCGGGTACGTTATGCAACAAGATGGCTCCCGCGTTACGCAAGGTCTACGACCAGATGGCTGAGCCGCGTTGGGTGATCTCTATGGGATCATGCGCCAACGGTGGTGGTTATTATCACTACTCTTATTCTGTGGTGCGTGGTTGTGATCGCATTGTTCCTGTCGACATCTATGTCCCGGGTTGTCCCCCAACTGCCGAAGCTCTGCTTTACGGCGTGATCCAGTTGCAGAACAAGATCAAACGCACCAATACCATTGCGCGCTAAAGACTATGGCTACTGACCTGAATATACTGAGATCCAATCTGACTGAGGCGTTTGCCGGCAAAGTCGTGAGTCTGGAAGAGAAGTTGGGTGAATTGACGTTGGTCGTCAAAGCAGCAGACATGTTGAGCGTGTTTGCCAGTTTGCGTAACGATGCCGAGTTCAGCTTTGAAGAGTTGATCGATGTGTGCGGTATCGATTACTTGACTTATGGGAGCGAGACTTCTGAGGGCGGTAAGTACCTAGTGGATACAGAGCGTGCTGGTGCGCGTTTCGCTGTGGTCTACCATCTGCTTTCGATCGTTCACAACATCCGCTTGCGCGTGCGAATCTTCGCTGAAGATGATGCGATGCCGATGTTGGATTCGGCAATCGGTGTTTGGTCGTCCGCCAACTGGTATGAGCGCGAGGCATTCGACCTTTACGGCATCATCTTTGTTGGGCATCCCGATCTGCGCCGCCTCCTCACTGATTATGGATTCGTAGGCAATCCGTTCCGCAAAGATTTCCCCTTGTCTGGTACGGTGGAGATGCGTTACGACGCAACCCAGCAACGTGTGGTCTATGAGCCCGTCTCTATCGAGCCGCGCGAGATTACCCCGCGTTCGCTGCGTGAAGAGAATTTTGGACGTCACTAATCGCGTATAGAAAGCTCGTTATGGCGGAAATAAAGAACTACACGATGAACTTCGGCCCGCAGCATCCTGCTGCGCACGGTGTATTGCGCTTGGTGCTGGAGCTGGATGGCGAAGTGGTGGAACGTGCCGACCCGCACATCGGCTTATTGCATCGTGCGACCGAGAAACTGGCTGAACACAAGACCTATCTGCAGTCTGTTCCCTACATGGATCGCTTGGACTATGTGTCCATGATGGTCAACGAACATGCTTACGTGATGGCGATCGAGAAGATGGCGGGAATCGAGGTGCCGCTCCGCGCTCAATACATCCGTGTGATGTTCGACGAGATCACGCGCATCTTGAATCACCTGTTGTGGCTTGGGGCATCTGGTATCGATTTGGGCGCGATGACCATGTTCTTCTATACCTTCCGTGAACGTGAAGACCTGTTCGATGTGTATGAAGCGGTGTCGGGCGCGCGTATGCATGCTGCCTACTACCGTCCGGGTGGTGTGTATCGTGACTTGCCAGATACGATGCCGCAGTATCAGCCGAACAAGATTCGTAGCGCGGCAGATGTGAAGCGCATGAACGAGAATCGCCAAGGTTCTGTGTTGGATTTCTTGGAAGACTTCACTAATCGTTTCCCCGGTTATGTGGATGAATATGAGACCTTGTTGACGGACAATCGTATCTGGAAGCAACGCACTGTGGGTATTGGTGTCGTCTCGCCTGAGCGTGCGATGGCGATGGGATTCACAGGCCCGATGTTGCGTGGTTCAGGTGTGGTGTGGGATCTGCGCAAGAAGCAACCGTACGAAGTCTATGATCGTTTGGATTTCGATATTCCTGTGGGTGTCGAGGGTGACTGCTACGACCGATATCTGGTGCGTGTGGAAGAGATGCGTCAGTCCAATCGCATCATCAAGCAATGTATCGAATGGCTACGCAAGAACCCAGGTCCCGTGATCGCTGATAGCGTCAAGTTCGTTCCGCCCAAGCGCGAAGCCATGAAGCAGAACATGGAAGAACTGATCCATCACTTCAAGTTATTTACTGAGGGCTTCCAAGTGCCGGCGGGTGAGGCTTATGCCGCTGTTGAGCATCCTAAAGGTGAGTTCGGTATCTACCTGGTTTCGGACGGTGCGAACAAGCCCTATCGTATGAAGATCCGCGCGCCGGGATTTCCGCATCTCGCCGGTCTTGACGAGATGGTGCGCGGGCACATGATCGCTGACGTGGTTGCCATCATCGGCACACAAGACATCGTTTTCGGGGAGATAGACCGCTGATGTTATCCCAACAAGTTACAACGCTCATCGACAAAGAGCTGAAGAAATATCCCGCTGACCAACGTCAATCTGCTGTGATGGCGGCGTTGCGTTTCGTACAAGACGAGAAGGGGCTGATCACACCAGAAGACATGTCCGATGTCGCCGCCTATCTGGGCATGCAACAGATGGCGGTGTATGAAGTTGCCACCTTCTATCACATGTACAACCTGAAGCCGATGGGTAAACATACTTTGACGGTATGTACCAACCTGTCTTGCACCTTGTGCGGTTCGGGCGATACGGTTTCCTATCTCGAGAAAAAATTGGGCATCAAGATGGGCGAAGTGACTGCCGACGGCAAGTTCGGCTTGCGCGAGGGCGAATGTATGGGGGCATGTATCGACGCTCCCTTGCTGACGCTGAACAACAAGAAGATGTGCGGAAAATTGACGACTGCAAAGATCGACAAGATATTGGCTGATCTGGAAGGGGGAAAAGCATGAGCAAGCCTATCCTTCTGGTAACGGCTGCGGATGGTCTGGCCAATCTGGATAATTACGTCAAGGCTGGTGGCTATCAGGCTTTGCGCAAAGTATTGACGGAAAAGATGTCGCCCGAAGCGATAATCGCCGAGGTGAAAGCCTCCGGCCTGCGTGGTCGTGGTGGTGCGGGCTTCCCCACGGGCTTGAAGTGGAGCTTCATGCCGCGCAACTACCAAGGCGATAAATACATCGTGTGTAACTCGGACGAAGGCGAGCCGGGCACATGCAAGGACTGGGACATACTGCGTTACAACCCTCACGCTCTGATCGAAGGGATGGCCATCGCGGCCTACACCATCGGTGCGAAGACGGGTTACAACTACGTCCACGGCGAGATATTCGAAGCCTATGAATGCATGGAAGCGGCTTGCGAGGATGCGCGCAAGGCGGGCTATCTGGGCAAAGGTATCCTGGGTACGGATTTCGAATTCGACCTGCACAACCACTTGGGCTATGGCGCTTATGTGTGCGGCGAAGAGACTGCACTACTCGAGTCCATCGAAGGCAAGAAAGGCCAGCCACGCTTCAAGCCTCCGTTCCCGGCTAGTTTCGGTCTGTATGGCAAGCCGACTACGATCAACAATACCGAAACATTGGCGAGTATTCCTTACATCATCAGCAAGGGTGGTAAGAATTTCGCGGATATCGGCGTGCCGAACAGTGGTGGTTTCAAGCTGTTCTCAGTCTCTGGTCACGTGAACAATCCGGGCAACTTTGAAGTGCCGATGGGTACGCCATTCAAGACTTTGCTAGAGATGGCGGGTGGGGTGCGTCACGGACACAAACTCAAAGCGGTGATCCCTGGCGGTTCGTCAATGCCGGTGTTGCCGGCCGAGATCATGATGGATGTGAACATGGATTACGACTCTCTGCAAAAGGCGGGTTCGTATCTTGGTTCCGGTGCTGTCATCGTGATGGATGATACGACCTGTATGGTGCGCGCATTGGAGCGACTGTCTTATTTCTATTACGAAGAGTCTTGTGGTCAATGCACGCCTTGCCGTGAAGGTACTGGCTGGTTGTATCGCATCGTGCATCGCATCGAAAAAGGTGAAGGCAGGCCAGAGGATCTCGATCTGCTTTTGGACCTGTGCGACAACATCGCAGGGCGCACCATCTGTGCGTTGGGAGATGCGGCAGCATGGCCGGTACAAGGCATGTTGAAGCATTACCGCAAAGAATTCGAATATCACATCGAGCATAAACGCTGCTTGGTATAAGGCTGACGGACGGGTGAGCAATGATCAACATCGAAATTGACGGCAAGCACATCGAAACGGAAAACGGTTCAACCGTGATCGAAGCCGCGCATAAAGCAGGCATCGCCATTCCGCACTTCTGCTACCACAAGAAACTGTCTATCGCGGCGAACTGTCGTATGTGCCTCGTGCAAGTAGAGAAAGCGCCTAAGCCTTTGCCGGCTTGCGCAACTCCTGTGACGGAAGGCATGAAGGTGTTCACGCATTCTGACCAAGCGGTGAAGGCACAAAAAGGGGTGATGGAATTCCTGCTCATCAATCACCCGCTGGATTGCCCGATCTGCGACCAAGGTGGCGAGTGCATGTTGCAGGACATGTCGGTCGGCTATGGTGCGGGTCATTCGCGTTATCAAGAAGAGAAGCGCATGGTTTTGAGCAAGGATATCGGTCCGCTGGTCTCTGCCGAAGAGATGAGCCGCTGTATCAACTGCACCCGTTGCGTGCGCTTCGGTCAAGAGATCGGCGGCAAGATGGAGTTGGGCCAAGCCTTCCGCGCCGAGCATGCGGAGATCATGTCTTTTGTCTCTGGCACAGTGGATTCCGAGCTGTCCGGCAACATGATCGACCTGTGCCCGGTCGGTGCGCTCACCAGCAAACCCTTCCGTTACAAAGCACGTTCGTGGGAATTGTCACGTCGCCGTTCCATCAGTGCGCACGACAGCCTCGGTTCCAATCTGGCGGTGCAAACCAAGAACAATCAGGTGTTGCGTGTTCTTCCCATCGAGAATGAAGACATCAACGAATGCTGGTTGTCCGATAAAGATCGTTTCGCCTATGAAGGTTTGAACACGGAAGATCGTTTGACCAAGCCGATGATCAAGCAAGACGGCAAGTGGCAGGAAGTGGAGTGGCAGGTCGCGCTGGAGTATGCGGCGAACGGTTTGCGTCACATCGCCAACGGTGCGGGGGCTGAACAAGTCGGCGCCTTGGCAACGGGCGGTTCGACTCTTGAAGAGATGTACCTGCTTCAGAAACTCATGCGCGGCATAGGCAGCGACAACGTCGACTTCCGCTTGCGCCAGTCGGATTTCAGTGCGGATGGCAAACAGCAAGGCACGCCATGGCTGGGTATGTCGGTCGCTGACATCAGCCGTGCGGATCGTTTGTTGATCGTGGGCAGTTTCCTGCGCAAGGACCATCCCGTGTTGGCGGCACGCATACGTCAGGCAGTCAAAAAAGGAATGCAAGTCAGCCTCATCCATTCCGCGGATGACGACCAGTTGATGCGTGTGGCACACAGGGCGGTGGTTGCACCGGATGCTTTGGTGAATACCTTGGCACAAGTGGCGCAGGCAGTGGCGGCGAAACAGACAGAAGGTATCGCGGGCAGCTTGGTCAGTGGTGAGCGCGTTGCCGTGTTGTTGGGTAACTTCGCGCAACAACACCCGCAAGCCGCACAGTTGCAAGCGCTGGCGCAACAGATCGCTACTGCGACACACGGTAAGTTCGGCTTCCTGGGCGAGTCCGCT
>JARCRR010000211.1 GCA_029850565.1 Gallionella sp.
GAGCAGGCCTTGGCTGAGGGCATACACATCCACGGTAGCTTGGTGCCTGTCGGCATCGTGCGCGGCGCGGATGGTCGGGCCACGGCATTGCGCGTTGCCAAGTGCGAAGCGAAGTTCGTCGGGGCGAAACTCGAGATCAAGAACATCGAAGGTAGTGAGCACGATATCGAAGCCGACCTGATCGTCTCCGCGATCGGTCAGGCGGTGGATTTCACCGGCTTGGAGCAATTCAACAACGGCAAGGGCGCCGTATCGACAGACCGCAACTATGTGGTCAACGGACAGCCCGGCGTGTTCGCCGGCGGCGACATTATTCGTCCGCACCTGTTGACGACTGCCATCGGCCACGGCTCCATCGCGGCCGATGGTATCCATAACTACTTGTTGGGAATCGATCTGGAGAAACGCCCCAAGATCGACGCACACCAGTTCGATCTGATGCGCAAGCTGGTCGAGAAGGGGATCGAGATCAAAGAATCGCACGAGCCTATGCGCGGAACGGATGGTTCCAATGTCGCTGTACACAACTTCGACAATCGTTCCGATCGTTACGTCATTCCGCATGACAAATTGTTCTTGGGGCACTTCTCCTATGTGCCGCGCAATCAGCGCGACATCGTCACCTTGGATAAGGAAACAGCACTGGGTAACTTCGATGAACGCCTGGTTGCGCTGGTGCAGGAGAAGGCGGTCGCCGAGGCCAAGCGTTGCATGAGTTGCGGTATGTGCTTCGAGTGCGACAACTGCGTGGTGTATTGCCCGCAGACAGCGGTGTATCGCGTGAAGAAGAACGAATCGACTTTGGGGCGCTATGTCGCGACGGACTACAACAAGTGCATCGGCTGTCATATCTGTGCCGACGTATGTCCGACCGGCTACATTCAGATGGGTTTGGGTGAGTGATGAGGCTTCTCGCATCTTTGCTGCTGTGTCTTTGCGTGCCCCTTGCATGGGCGGGTAACGCCAACATGCCCAAGCTGGATATCGGCAAGGGCGGACAGTGCGTGAAGGATACACAGTGGATGCGCCAGAATCATATGCACATGCTCAAGCATCAGCGTGACGAGACGGTGCATAAGGGTGTGCGGGATGATAATAGCCTGAAGAACTGCATCGAGTGCCATGCGAGCGTCAAGGACGACAGCGTGATCGCGCGTGAAGATAGTTTCTGTGTCGGCTGCCATCGTTATGAGGCGGTCAAGCTTGATTGCTTCGAATGTCATTCCGGTCTGCGTAAGAGTGCCTGGTTGCAAAGGAAGGCCAAATGAGTGACATCAATCTACAGCGTCGGGACTTTCTGAAGACCGCCGTGGGAGCAGCGGCCGTGGCCATCGCACCGGGTATGCTGTTGTTCGACGTGGCGCACGGCAAACAGATCGAGGCGGGCAAGGTGCGCTGGGGCATGCTGATCGACACCTTGCAGTGCAAGCCGGGTTGTAACGATTGCGTCACCGCATGCAACAAAGAGAATGGTCTGTCTGGCGGAACCCAGGCGACAGACCCACAGTGGATACGCAAGATCGAGATCAAGGATGTCAGCAGCGGGCGCGAGGTCTCGCTACCCATGATGTGCCAGCATTGTGAGCATCCGCCCTGTGTGGATGTCTGTCCGACAGGCGCATCGTTCAAGCGTGCCGATGGCATCGTGCTGGTGGATAAGCACCGTTGCATAGGTTGCCGTTACTGCATGATGGCTTGCCCGTACAAGGCGCGCTCTTTTGTGCATGAGCCATTGAGCGACCAGAACCCTGATGTGCCGCGCGGCAAGGGGACGGTGGAGAGTTGCACCTTGTGTGTGCATCGTATCGATCAGGGCGGGCAGCCGGCGTGCGCCGAGGCCTGTGCGAACAAGGTCATCCTGTTCGGCGACTTGAACGATCCGGAGAGCGAGATCGCCAAAAAAGTGCGCAGTGTCGCAACAACACAAGTGCGTGCCGATCTGCGGCTTAATCCTGGCGTTCGATATCAAGGGTTATAAATCATGGCCAGTTATTCTTTATCCAAACTGAGAAGTCCGCTCTACTACGGCTTGCTTGCAATGGGCGGCTTGGTGGTGTTGGCCGGATTCTTTGCTGTGCATCTGATGGAGGAGCACGGGCACATCATCACCGGCATGAACAACCAGATCGTCTGGGGGATGCCGCATGTGTTCGCCATTTTCCTGATCATCGCCGCATCCGGTGTGCTCAACGTCTCATCCATTGGTTCGGTGTTCAACAAACCAGCCTACAAGGTGCGCGCACCGCTGGCGGGATTGCTTTCCATCGCCATGTTGGCGGGCGGATTGACCGTGCTGATGCTGGATCTGGGCAGACCCGATCGCATCATCGTGGCCGCCACCAACTTCAATCCGACTTCGGTGTTCGCTTGGAACATCTTGCTGTATTCCGGCATGTTTGCAGCGGTCGCCGTGTATCTGTGGACGCTGATGGAGCAGCGCATGAACCATTGGTCGAAACCGGCCGGTTTCGCTGTGTTCATCTGGCGCTTCGTATTGACCACGGGTACCGGCGTGATCTTCTCATTCCTGGTGGCGCGCCAAGCCTATGGCTCTGCCATCCTGCCGCCGATGTTCATCGTGATCTCCTTTGCCTGGGGCATGGCTGTGTTCCACATCGTGCAGTCCGCGATCTACGAATGGAACGGCAAGGAGCTGGATGAATATGTGCAGAAGCGCATGCGCAATCTGATGGGCGTTTTCGTGATCGCCTCACTCTATTTCGTGGCGACCTACCATTTGACCAACCTGTACTTCGCGCGCCAGATTGATTTCGAGCGCTTCATTTTGGTGGATGGAGGTGTCTATCCATTGCTGTTCTGGATCGGTTACGTGCTCATCGGAAATCTGTTGCCGCTGTTGCTGATCTTTTTACCGGCTTTTGAAAAATCCAGACGTGTGCCTATCGCCTCATTGCTCATCATAGCCGGGGGATTCTGTCTGCTGTATGTGTTCATCATCGGCGGTCAGGCATTCCCATTGGATATCTTCCCGGGGTTTGCGGTGAGTAGCAGCTTCGGCGACGGTGCGATCGGCCAATATC
>JARCRR010000212.1 GCA_029850565.1 Gallionella sp.
TTCTGGGACGTTCCGGAATTGGCAAAACTTTTCAACTGAAGTCACTGGATAGTCACTCGACCTTGTTCATCGATCTGGAAGCAGGTGATCTGGCTGTTGCCGACTGGTCGGGTGACACCATCCGTCCGCGCACATGGCCCGAGTTTCGCGATCTGGCGGTGTTTCTGGCTGGCCCAAATCCGGCACTGCCCGCCGAGTTGCCCTTCTCGCAGGCACACTTCGATCACGTGTGTCAGCAGTACGGTGACCCGGCCAGTCTGGCCAAGTATCAAACCTATTTCTGCGACTCAATCACCGCCCTGTCGCGCCTGTGCTTCACCTGGGCCAAGAGCCAGCCTGCGGCAATTTCGGAGCGCTCCGGCAAGCCGGACAGCCGGGGTGCTTACGGATTGCTCGGACAGGAAATGATCACCGCACTCACTCACCTGCAGCACGCACGCGGCAAAAACGTGGTGTTCGTCGCCATCCTCGACGAGAAGATCGACGACTTCAACCGCAAGGTGTTCATGCCGCAGATCGAGGGTTCCAAGACCTCACTCGAACTGCCCGGCATCGTCGATGAGGTCGTGACGCTTGCCGAACTCAAAGCGGATGACGGCAGCAGTTATCGCGCCTTCGTCTGCCACACGCTCAATCCATGGGGCTTCCCTGCCAAGGACCGGTCTGGCCGTCTGTCCATGCAGGAAGAACCGCATCTCGGACGACTGATCGCCAAGTGCGCAGCCGCCACCACACCTCAATCTGACAAGGAGTAAGCCATGAACTGGAATGATTTTAACGATGCCGAACAACAAACCTCGTTCGACCTGATCCCGAAAGGGACGCTGGTAAAAGTACGCATGACGCTCAAGCCCGGCGGTCACGACGATGCATCCAAGGGGTGGACGGATGGCTATGCCACGGAGAGCTTCGATACCGGCTCGATCTATCTGGCCGCCGAATTCGTCGTGCTCGAAGGCGATTACGCAAAGCGCAAGCTGTGGAGCAACATCGGCCTGCATTCCGCCAAGGGCGATGCGTGGGCCAACATGGGGCGCACTTTCATTCGTGCGCTGCTCAATTCAGCCTACGGTGTGCAGCCTGCCGACCAATCACCGGAAGCACAGAAAGCCCGCCGCATTGCCAGCTTCGCCGCCCTCGACGGTATCGAGTTCGTCGCACGCATCGATGTCGAAAAGGATGCCAAGGGCGAGAACCGCAACATCGTCAAACAGGCCATCGAACCCGATCACAAGGATTACGCCCGTCTGATGGGAATGACGCCGAAGATCGGCAACCCATCCCAAGGTAACCATTCCGGCGCACCGGCACAACCCTCTCCCCAACGCACCACGGCTCCTGCTGCAACAGGCAAACCGGCGTGGGCACAGTAAGGAGGGATCGTGAAATGCTGGATTTGTTCACGAGAGGCGCGTGGCTTTGGGATCACCGACACGCGCTATGCCATCGGCGATGCAAGACGCTATCCGGTGCGATGGGTGTTCTGTTCAAAGCGCTGTCAGGACGCATTTCATCGGTTCTACAGCGTGCGCGTCGAGGCAGAACGCAAGGACGAGGAGCTGCCCATGATTGATGCGACCGAATTCGAGCAAGCTGCCATTCGCGGATGCCTCAAGGCGTTCGGCAGTGCAGCGGGCGAAATTGGTTACGCCAAACCGCTGGGCGACTACACCGAAGCGGAAGCCTTGCGGGTGATTGATGCCATCGTCACTTGCTTCGTCAATGCGATGGCTGATCGCAACGGTTCAACCGGCTTCAACTTCCCACCCGTTCGCGGGTTGGCTGAAGTGGTGCAGGACCCGTTCAGCGATCTCAAAAACGACCTGCCGTGGGAAGAAGGTACTGCACAGAAAGGTGGTTCGTGATGCTGGATTTCAATCACCGCCCCAAGTTGCACGACCTGATCACCGCTCACATTGATGTGGCACTGGTGGCAGAACGCGCAGAGCAATCCCGCCGCACTTACCTCGGGGCCTCCCGCCTCGGGGTGGCGTGTGACCGGGCGTTGCAGTACGAGTTTGCCGGAGCCCCTGCCGATCCAGGTCGTGATTTCGACGGGCGCGTGCTGCGCATCTTCGAGGTTGGACATGTGCTGGAAGATATAGCGATTCGCTGGCTGCGTCTGGCCGGATTCGACCTGCATACCCGCACGCGCTCTGGCGGCCAGTTCGGCTTCTCTGTCTGTGACGGTCTGATCCAAGGTCATGTGGACGGCATTGTCATGGGCGCACCTGCTGATCTGGGCTGCACCTTCCCGATGCTGTGGGAGTGCAAAACCATGAATGCGCAGAACTGGCGGGATTGCGTGAAGCGCGGCGTGACTGTCTCCAAACCGGTGTATGCCGCACAAATGGCGATCTACCAAGCCTACATGGAAGGCACAGTCGAGGGGCTCAGCCGCAATCCGGCGCTGTTCACCGCGATCAACAAGGACACGCAGGAGATCTGGTTCGAGCTGGTTTCGTTCGATGCGGCACTGGCGCAGCGCGCCTCCGATCGTGCTGTGAAGATCATCGCCGCGACAGAACATGGCGAGCTATTACCGAGAGCATTTAGCGACTCAACACACTATGAATGCAAGTTCTGCGCTTGGGCAGAGCGTTGCTGGAGAACCGCACCATGAATCAATCTGCCAAACAAGAAGCATCACCGGTTGAACCTTTTGTAGATGCCCGCGAAGCGGCATATACGATGAATCTGCCAATGTATTACCTGACTAACGCGACACAACGCAAAAAAATGGGGATTCCGTTCTACCGCCTTGGGCGAATGATCCGGTTCAAACTATCGGAACTCGAAGGGTGGCTTTCTGCAGCGAGCAGCGGGGAGGGCGATCATGCTTGATTTCAACGATCAGCCTGTTTCCGGGAATAGCCAAGCTGGCCAGCCTGTACGGGACGAGATTTTGTTGTCGCTTTTATCGCGGCTTGAATCGGTGCTATGCGCACTCTATCCGGCAGGGAAGATTCGGCATGGAAAATTCTATATAGGCGATGTGCTCGGCAGCCCCGGCGACAGTCTGGAGATCGTACTCAGCGGTGAGAAGGCCGGTCTGTGGACCGACCGTGCGGAAGGCAGTGGCGGCGACATCTTCGATCTGATCGCTCGGCATCATGGATGTGATTCGCACAGTGATTTCGCCAGCGTCCTGCAGCATGCGCGTGATCTTGTGGGACGCGCACCCGCCCCGCTTGCCCGTAAAGCTAAGCGAGAAGCGCCGATCGACGATCTCGGTCCTGCCACCGCCAAGTGGGACTATCAGGATGCA
>JARCRR010000213.1 GCA_029850565.1 Gallionella sp.
CGATGATGCTGTGGCACTTCTTGGGCAATTGCGTATCAAGGGGAATCAAAAGGGCGAAGCGGTTCTTACGATGGACTCGGAAAATGGCCCTTATACAGATATTGAACTGGGGGCTATCCGATCTGCCCTTGATGCGGCTTATGCGAGTAATGACATATCGCTTGGTGATTACCTTTTAGTGTGGCTATTCATGGCACTTGGCCAACGTCCTATCCAGTATGCAGCTCTGAAGGTGTGCGATGTTGCAACGGAGCTTGCGAAGGATGGAGCGACCCTGTACACACTAAGAGTTCCCAGAGCCAAGCAGCGTGGTCGGGTTTCTCGTGAACTCTTTAGCCAGCGCGTCCTGATTCCTCAGATTGGCGAGAAGCTTGTTCGATATGCGGAAGAGGTGCGTTCTGAATATTCGGCCATCATTGCGGATTCAGACCACGTACCTTTGTTTCCAGAAAAAATCTCTCGTCACAACGAACCGCTTGGCTTTGAACATCACAGGACATCACAGTCTCTGGCTTCAATGCTAGCTAGCATATTGAACAAGCTGAATGTTTTGTCGGAACGTACTGGTGAGCAGCTACATGTTACCGCAACAAGATTTAGACGTACGGTTGGAACGCGAGCAGCCGAAGAAGGGCATGGTGAGCTGGTAATCGCAGAATTGCTGGACCATACGGATACCCAGAACGTGGGAGTTTATGTCCAAGCTACTCCCGAGATCGTCAAGCGCATCGACAAGGCGGTGGCAATGCATATGGCTCCGCTTGCACAGGCATTCGCGGGAATCATCATCAGCGACGAGTCAACGGCCACAAGAAAGAATGATCCCAGAAGCCGCATCTGCGATCCCAAGTTCGAGCCATCGATGAAGCCTATGGGGAATTGCGGAAAACATGGTTTCTGTGATTCTCTGGCTCCGATCTCATGCTACACCTGCCGCAGTTTCGAGCCCTGGCTTGATGGCCCCCATGAGGCAGTTCTCAACCATCTCATATCTGAGCGTGATCGTCTGATGGCAGAAAGCGATGCTCGCATCGCATCAATTAACGATAGAACTATTCTGGCTGTTGCCGAAGTGGTTAGGCGTTGTGAGGAAATAAAAAGTGAGGATCAGGAGAGTCTAAATGGCTGAATTGATATTATTCAGACCAAAAGCTGAGCGAGATGCGGCAAGCAATCTGCAAGGCTTCATCGATTCCTGTCGCAATGATCTGACCATATTTGGTGCCGATTTACCCTTTGATGAGAGCACTTGGGATGTGACTGACTGGGTCGAGCTTAAGGGGCATGGAAGCAAGCGTCATAGACTCGTGTTTAGCAATTTGGCGACGGTAAATGACAAAAATCCTATGCCTATGATGGAGCCTTTTCTTTCCTTCGCAAAGGGCTTTTTCCGATATATGCAAGGGTATCGTCCGACCAAGATTACTGGATTCAGGCTGGCGGCACTTAGGGCGTTGGAGGCAGCGCTCAGCGAGATGACGGGTGAGTCGAATCCTGTCTCGACGGATGCCTCGGTTCTTAATCGTGCGGCCCAGCTAATCGCTGAGAGATATTCAGAAGCTGCGGCATACAGGATTGGAGGTCAGCTAGAGATGCTGGCCGCATTCATGTCCGAGCACAAGCTAACCATGGTTCCTGTGAACTGGCATAGCCAAATCAAGCGGCCCAGTGATGCGGTAAGGGTGGGCAAGGAATTCGATGAGCGGCGCAAGGAGAAGATGCCATCGCAAGCGGCGTTGGATGCGTTACCTCAAGTGTATCGGATGGCGACTGAGCCGGTTGATGTGATCGTTAGCTCAGTAGCGGCAATATTGTGTGCTTCCCCTGATCGCATCAGCGAGGTATTAACGCTTCCGGTTGATTGCGAAGTTCGGCAGAAGAACACCAAAACGGGTGAGGAGGCTTACGGTCTGCGTTGGTGGCCGGCGAAGGGAGCTGACCCAATGATTAAATGGGTTGTTCCTTCTATGGCGAGTGTTGTCCAAGAAGCTATCGGAAAAATTCGCAAGGTAACTGATGAGGCGCGCCGTATTGCAAAATGGTACGAGGATCATCCGGGGAAAATATATTTATCTGGCGATTTTGAGTATCTACGCGGGCAAGAGTTGTTGTCAATGCAGGAATTGGAAGACATTCTCAGTATTAGTAGCAAGGGTAGTGCTAATGCTTGGTGTAAGACGAATCGCATTGTTGTTGTGAAAAAAGAGAGCAGAATATTTGCGCGGTTTGCTGATGTTGAAAATGCAGTCGTCAGAATGCTACCTAAAGGCTTTCCGCTGCTGAATAAAGAGGCCGGATGTAAATACAGTGAAGCATTGTTTGTCGTGCGACTTCATGAGCTAGGTGCTCAGCGAGGCACTTACAACTGCATGATCGAGCCGATAAGCATAAATCAGATTAACAATGGTCTTGGTGGTCGAGCTGCACATGGTTTTTCTTCCGTATTTTCTAGATTCGGATTTGTAGATCCGGATGGTGAGCCTATTAAAGTCAGCACTCATCAATTCCGCCATTACCTCAATACGCTCGCGCAATCGGGTGGACTAAGTCAGCTCGACATCGCCAAGTGGTCTGGTCGGAAAGACATCCGGCAGAACGCTGTATACGATCACGTAACGCCAGGTCAAATGGTGCAGAAAATCCGCGATGCGATTGGTGAGGACAGCACCGTATTCGGCCCACTTGCTGAACTTGCAAAAAAGACGCTAATCCCTAGAGACGAATTTGCTCGTTTGGTTGTGCCGACAGCTCATACCACTGAGCTGGGGTACTGTGTCCATGACTACACCATGTCTCCATGCCTACAGGATCGGGACTGTATTCATTGCAGTGATTTAATTTGCGTCAAGGGTGATGAAGCGAAAGAGCGGCAGTTGCGTTTACAACTTGAGGAAGCACGAGGGTTATTGCAGCGCGCAGAGGAAGCCACGAAGGATGGCTATTACGGCAGTGATCGTTGGCTGGTGCACCACTCATCAATCGTGGAGCGGCTATCACAACTCTGCTCGATCATGGATGACCCTAAAGTGCCGATAGGCTCGGTAATTCAATTGTCACCGCCGAAAGCGGCTGCGCAACAAGTGAGCATGCAGCGCAAGTTAGTGGGGGGGGAGAGCGCGTGAGCCTTCCGACCTCAATGGGAGATTGACATGGTGCAGAAGCGGGCAAAGAATCTTACTGATGAAGCCATCAAGCAAATCGTTGAGATTCTTGATGGCTGGTCGAATAAGCTGACGTGGAAACTATTGATTGACGCAATCGAGATTCGGTTGCGCAC
>JARCRR010000214.1 GCA_029850565.1 Gallionella sp.
GCGTACCAGCGTCTGGCCGTCCTTGCTTTGAGATCGCCATTCGGATGCAAGCCGGATCGCTTGCGGGTTGTATCCGCGCGGTAATTCCAAAGCGCGCTTTATTTGTTGCGGCGGTTCATTCAAGTTGGCGCGATAGGAAAGATGGGAGCGTGCGTTGTAACGCAGTCGCGCATTGACGGGCGATTTGCTCAGCATCTGGAAATCCGGCGCGAAATCCGAGGGGGCGGAAAGTTGCGCCGGCATATCCAGTGCGAACAGCCAGAGCTTGTTATGCGGTTCCAATGTCACCGTGTAGTCCACGGTAGAGCCTGTGTTCTCGAGTGCAGGGCGTTGCAGGGTGGCGTTCCGGCCGCGCCGCCAGGTCGTGCCGTCGAAATCCCATAACACCGGGCCACGCCAGTACATCTGTTCGCGCATCGGTGCTTGGCCGATGAAGGCGACGCGAAACGCCACCGCATCCGATAGCGAGAGCTTGCTCATGCTGCCCGGCGACATGCTGTCGGAAAGACCGCTGGTGGCATAGGCATCCTGCGGCATGCCCCACAGCGGGCCTTGGATACGCGGGAACAGTACGAACAGGATGAGGGACAACGGGATGGCTTGGAGCAACAGCAAACTTGCGATGCGCAAGCGCGGTTTGAGTGTCAGCGCACCCGTTTGCAGATTCACCCAGGTCGCCACGATGACGACGAGGGTGAACAGCATGAACAGCGCGGTCGGGATGCTTTGCGAGTAAAAGAAGTTGGTGATGATGATGAAACAGGTGAGATAGATCAGCACCGTGGCATCGCGCACTGCTTTCAGTTCGAGCAGCTTGAGTGTTGCGAGCAGGATGAGCAGAGTGACGCCGACCTCGCGCCCGAACAGGGTGCGGAAACCGATGCCAATGGCGGCCACCCCGGCGACGGTGATGAGCAATAACACCCAACGCGAGGGAAGCGGGTTGCCGCTGTAGGTGAGGTAAGCGCGCCAAGCCAGCAACATCGCACACATGGTGCTGACCCATATCGGCAGATGTTCGGTATGCGGTACGCTGACCAACAAAATGGATGCGATGAGGCCGTAGACGAGTGAAGAGGTGAGCTTCATTTCTCACCCATCCCGAATAACGCCAATCTGCGCAGACACTCGGCACGGTGCGACGGATTGTGCTGCGGTTCCAGTTCGCCATCCGGCAGACGTAAGCCGTAATTCAGACCTTGAACATCGGCATCCAGCACCCAGCGGGTAAGCAGTTCCAATTTGCGTTCCTGTGCGATGTTGGGCAATTGTGACCAATCCAACCACAGCGACTGCCCCTGTTGCGCGGAGAACTGTTTGACCTGTAGACCTTGTTCCCGTGCCAATGCCTTCCATGCGATGCGCGGCAAAGCATCCCCGGTGACGTAGTTGCGCAGACCGGAGAAATCCTCATCCCCTTTTGCGATCACCTTGCCTGTGCCGTTTTGAGCAGAGGCGGCGGGCAGCGGTCGGGGTGAGGCAGGCTTGGGATAGACCAGGCAGCGCACATCGAAATGGATGTAGGTCCATGCGTGGAACAGGCCGAGCGGGAAGTGGGTGTACAGCGATAACCTTTCGCTATCCAGCCAGCCGCGTTTCGATGCCGGGATGGCGAGTTCTATCGGGGTGGAGCATTGCGCAGCAAGATCGAACACGGTCTCGTGTCCATCGTCGTCGTGCAAGTGGATCTGGTAGCGCGCCAGCGAACCGGGGTTGTTGAAATGGAACACGAAGCGCGCCTGTTCGCCCGCGAACACGGGTTCGACATATCCGGCGTGTATCTCCAGTTGCGCCAGATTGCGGAAGGCATACAGCATGGTCAGTCCCGCTGTGGTGGCGAGCAGGAAGGTGAGTACATAACCCAGACTCAGGTTGTAGTTGATGTCGCCCAGCAACATCAAGCCAAGCACGAAGGCGAAAGCGAATCCCTGGCGCGAAGGGATGATGTAGATGCGGCGCTGGTTGAGCACCACCGTGCCCGTCTCGACGGTACGGCGGAAGGCCCAGTTGCGGAAGATTTGTCTGAAACGTTTGAGCACGGACTTTGATTGGCTACTTCCAAAATGAACATGAGCACTGCATGTTTTAAATTTCGAAGAGGGTCGATTGGATTCTAGCATCGTGCCGCGTCAGGGCATGCGTATTGTCTTTGCAACATGCAGGCTCGGACCGCACATTCATGCGATGATTAAGTCTGGAGGCCTTGGCTTGTTCGGTATGGTAAATATATTCGGGAGATAACAATGGCTCTTATCGCAAACATCGTCGTCGCGCTCGTGGCTTTGCTGCATGTCTATTTTCTTGTACTGGAGATGTTTCTGTGGGACAAGCCGCGCGGGCTGAGAACATTTCGCATGACACCCGAGAAAGCGCAAATGACGAAGGTGTTGGCTGCCAACCAAGGGTTGTACAACGGTTTTCTGGCAGCAGGTCTGCTGTGGGGGCTGCTGCTGGGCGATACCGGAACGGGCATCAAGATATTCTTTCTCGGCTGCGTGCTGGTTGCCGGGGTGTATGGTGCCATCACCGTGGGGCGCAAGATACTCTTCATCCAAGCCACACCAGCCGCGCTCGGTTTGTTGCTGATCTTATCGAGCTGACATTTCCTGCGCGCAAATAAAAAACGCACGGCATGCCGTGCGTTTTTTATGACTGCTGAATCGAAACTTATTTCGGTTGCTGTGTCTCGATCATGACCAGCGGTTCGTTATTTTCCGCTGTGTAGACCTCACGCGGACGCTGGCGACGACGCGGTGCACGTTCCTGCGATGCGGGTGCAGGTGCGACGACCGATGCTGCTTTGTTCGGGTCGGTCTCGATCATGGTCAGGCCTGCACTGCTCAGATCCACTTTGACTGGCGCAGGAGTCTCTACTTGGACAACCGGTGCGGCGACTTGAGCGACAGTGGTCGGGTAGCAAACCACTTCAGTCGGCGTGAGACGCTTCATCGAATCCGGATAGGCCACGTACTCGCTTGGCTTGACGGTTGCAGGCGCCGTGTTGCGCGGCGCTTCTGGCGCGCGCGCGGCAACAGCTTCGTTCGTCACCTGGGTATCGACGATGTTGCTCTCATTGGTCGAACCGGCTGCATTCGGCTCGCGACGTTCACGTTCACGACGACCGCCGCGACGACCGCGCTTGCGGCCACCGCCTTCGCGACCGCCATTGCCTTCTTCACCTTGTTCGCCAGCGAGCACCGGCTTGACTGTCTCCAGCACCGGTTTTGGTTCGCGTGGTTCACGCGGAGGGCGCGGTGGGCGTTGTTCGTTGCGATTCTGCTGTTGCTGATCCTTGTTCGCGTTATCGGCTTTGGGTGCGTCATCGCGGTCGCGGCGTTGCTTGCCGCCCTCGCCGCGTTCACGGCGTTGGCGGTTGCCACCCTCGCCACGCTCACCGCGATTGCCGCGATCACGACCTTGGTTGCTGCGCGCGCCTTTTGCGGGTGCGGCAGGTTTGGCAGGTTCGCTCTCGCCTCCCAATGACTTCAGCCAGCCGACCAGACTGCCGAGGAGAGAGGTCTTCTTCTCTTCCTTGACTTCATGCTTGGGTGCAGGTTGCGCTGGTGTGATGCCGCGTACAGCAGCTTGCGCGCGCGGTGCGGTCTTGGCGGCCTCTTGCGCGGCGGCGGCAGTCACTGCTTTGGTCTCTTCCGGCTTCTCCACCAGTTTGTAGCTGGCTTGCAGATGGTCGGCAGTGATGTCGTCCATACGCAGACGGTTCACCGTGTAATGCGGTGTCTCCATGTGCGGGTTGGGGATCAGAACGACGCTTACCTTGAAACGCGATTCGATGCGATGGATGTCGGAACGTTTCTCGTTCAACAGGAAGGTGGCGACGTCCACCGGTACTTGCGCGTGGATGGCGGCACTGCTGTCCTTCATCGCTTCTTCCTGGATGATGCGCAGGATGTTCAGGGCGGAGGATTCCGTACCGCGGATATGACCGATGCCGTTACAGCGCGGGCAAGTGGTGTGGTTGCCCTCTTCCAGACTGGGAGCCAGACGTTGACGCGACAACTCCAACAGGCCGAAGCGCGAGATCTTCGCGGTCTGGATGCGTGCACGGTCGAAGTGCAGGGCATCGCGCAGACGGTCTTCCACGGCGCGCTGGTTCTTGGTCGCTTCCATGTCGATGAAGTCGATAACGATGAGGCCGCCCAAGTCGCGCAGACGCAACTGGCGGGCGATCTCGTCCGCCGCTTCCAGGTTGGTATTGAATGCGGTGGTCTCGATGTCGCTGCCGCGTGTGGAACGTGCGGAGTTGATGTCGATGGCGGTGAGCGCTTCGGTGTGGTCGATCACGATGGCACCGCCGGAAGGCAGGTTCACCTGACGCGCATGGGCGGATTCGATCTGGTGTTCGATCTGGAAGCGCGAGAACAGCGGCACATCGTCGTGATAACGCTTGATGCGGTCCACGTGGTCCGGCATCACGGTGCCCATGAAGGCTTGTGCTTGCTGGAAGATGTCGTCGGTGTCGATCAGGATCTCGCCGATCTCAGGATTGAAGTAGTCGCGGATGGCACGCACGACCAGACTGCTTTCGAGATAGATGAGAGAAGGCGCTTTCTCGGTTTGAGCCGCGCCTTCGATGGCGTCCCACAGTTGCTTGAGGTAGTTCAGGTCCCATTGCAATTCTTCCGCATTGCGGCCGATACCCGCGGTGCGCGCGATGATGCTCATGCCTTGAGGCACTTCCACTTGCGACAATACATCGCGCAGTTCGTTGCGGTCTTCGCCCTCGATGCGGCGTGATACACCGCCGCCGTTCGGGTTGTTCGGCATCAAAACGATGTAGCGACCCGCCAGGCTGATGTAGGTGGTGAGCGCCGCGCCTTTGTTGCCGCGCTCGTCTTTTTCCACCTGTACCAACAACTCCTGGCCTTCGCGCAACGCTTCCTTGATGGAAGAGCGGCTGTTGGCGCCGGATTGGTAATACTGGGGGGCGACTTCTTTGAAGGGGAGGAATCCGTGGCGGGTGCCGCCGTATTCGACAAAACACGCTTCGAGGCTGGGCTCGATGCGGGTGATGATGGCTTTGTAGATATTGCTCTTGCGTTGCTCTTTACCGGCGGTCTCAATGTCGAGGTCAACTAGTTTTTGACCATCGACAATGGCGACGCGGAGTTCTTCCGGCTGCGTCGCATTGAATAGCATGCGTTTCATTTATTATTCTCCCGCGCTCTGACACGGGCAGGGCAAAGCTACGCGCCGCTTAGCGCGCGAGAATCAGGATGTTCGGATGGTGATGCCTACGATAGTCCAAGTGCTTGTTCTCGTTATTAGCTTGTCTGTATCTACGTGCTGCCGCAAGATCGGGCAACACGCCAAAAATTTTTCTGCTTGGTGCTTAGAGCGCGCAAATCAATTACCATCACTGCTTGTTTCCGGTGAGTGAGATAACCGGGCGGGGCTGCTTCGTAGGCGGCTTGATTGCCTGCCTTAGGTTGGACGGGGAACTTAGCATCCCGTTTAACGAAGGCGCACACGCGAGGCGCGGAGTATATTCAAAATGAGTGGTTTGAGCAAAGAATCCGTCACTTGGGTCGAAATAGATGAGGGAAGCGAAGGTCAGCGCATCGACAATTTCCTCTTCAAACACTTGAAAGGCGTGCCAAAGAGTCATATCTACCGCATCCTGCGCGGTGAGGTAAGGGTCAACAAGAAGCGCATCGACCAGACTTATCGCCTGCAGTTGGGCGATCTGTTGCGCATCCCCCCCATCCGCGTGGCGGAAAAACCCGAGGCTGAGTACGTCCCTGCCACCGAATTCCCTATTTTGTTTGAGGATGAAGCACTTATCGCCATCAATAAACCGGCCGGAACGGCGGTGCATGGCGGCAGCGGGGTGAGCTTCGGCGTCATCGAACAACTGCGCAGTGCGCGACCACAAGCCAAGTTCCTGGAACTGGTACACCGGCTCGACCGCGAGACCTCGGGTGTGCTGCTGGTGGCCAAGAAACGCTCCGCATTGACCGCCATGCACGAGATCATGCGCGAGGGCAACAGCGACAAGCGCTACCTGACTTTGGTGTTGGGGCAATGGAAGAACGCCAAACAACACGTGAAGTTACCGCTACATAAGTTCGACACACCGCAAGGCGAGAAGCGCGTCATGGTGCGCGAAGACGGGCAGGCATCACACACCATCTTCACGCTGCTCAAGAGCTATCCAGAATTCAGTTTGCTCGAAGCTCAACTCAAGACGGGACGCACACACCAGATCCGTGTGCATACCTCGCATCTGGGGTTTCCTATCGCGGGAGACGACAAATACGGCGATTTCGCGCGCAACAAAGAGCTGATGAAGCAAGGTTTGAAGCGCATGTTTTTGCACGCCCACACCATCGCCTTCAACCACCCGCTCACGGGCGAGCCGTTGAGCATCACCGCACCGCTGGCGCCGGAATTGCAGAAATTCCTGGATAGATTGGATACGCGGTAATGACACAAACAGCAACACCTGCGTATTCCGAACGCGCTTTGCTACTGACGCTCGCAGGTATCCAGTTCAGTCATATCCTCGATTTCATGATCATGATGCCGCTGGGGCCAATGTTGATGCGCGAGTTGGGTATCACCACGCATGAGTTCGGATTGCTGGTCGCGTCCTATAGTTTCAGTGCGGCGCTGTCGGGTTTGTTGGCGGCGACCTTCGTGGACAGGTTCGAGCGCAAGAGATTGATTCTTGTCATGTTCTTGTTCTTTGGCTTGGCGACGCTGGCCTGCGGGCTGGCGCCCAGCTATGCCACGCTCATCATCGCGCGCGGTCTGGCGGGGGCGTTCGGCGGGGTGCTGGGCGCATTGGTGCAGACCATCATCGGCGATACCATCCCATATGCGCGTCGCGCCAGGGCGAGCGGTACGGTGTCGGCCGCATTCTCTTTCTCTACCGTGGCGGGTGTGCCACTGTCATTATGGTTGGCGAGCCACTTCCAATGGCGTGCGCCGTTCATCTTCATCGTGGTGCTGGTGGCGATCTTCATGCTGGTGGCGATCCGCGTGTTGCCGGAGTTGCGCCATCACCTGAGTCACGAGAAGCAGGCGCATCCGTTCTCTGCACTGTTCGCGGTGATGCGTGATGCCAACCATTGGCGCGCGATGATGTTGTCGGCGCTCATCATCTTCTCCGGCTTCACAGTCATTCCCTACATCACGTTGTATGCGGTGAACAACATCGACATCAGCCAGCATGACATCGCTTACATCTATCTGGTGGGCGGAGCGGCGACGCTGTTCACGGCACGCCTCATCGGACATTGGGCAGATGCACACGGCAAGGTGAAGGTGTATCGGATGATCGCTTTTACGGCGATGGTGCCTTTGATCGCCGTGACGCATATACAGAGTGCATCCTTGGGATGGTGGCTGGTCTGCACTACTTTGTTCTTCGTGCTGGTATCGGGACGCTTCATTCCCGCGATGGCCATCATCACCTCGGCGGCACAACCCAAACTGCGAGGGACATTCATGTCGCTCAACGCCACGGTGCAATCGTTAGCGATGGGGCTTGCAGCGACCTTGAGCGGATTCATCATCACGCAGGATGCAGCAGGGCACGTCATCGGGTATCAGAATGTCGGTTATGTCGCCATCACCGCCAATATCATCGCTATCTGGTTCGTCTCGCGCGTCGTGATGCACGATGCGCACCCCAATCTGCCGGACGTTGCGCCGAAGTGATGCGGGCTTAACGTTTGGCGCGTGTCAGGAACACTGTCACTTCTTCGCGGTCGTGGTAGAGCTGTTTTGCTTCCAGGCGATAGCGGATGCCCTTTGCATTGAGCGCAGCGCGTATGGAGCCAAGGGCGACTTGAAGCGCTTCGACCCGCTTCTTCATCGGCAGCTTCAGATTGAAGATGGCATGCATGGTGTGCCCGCCGATGAACCACTCAGTCACCAAGGTTGCGACGCGTTGCGGTTGCTCCACCATGTCGCACACCAGCCAATCGACTGAGCGTTGCGGGCGGAACTTGAAGCCGTCTTGACGCAGATGTTTGATGTTCGGGTGTGCCGCAGCAGCGCCTTTGAGCGGGCCGTTGTCCACGGCAGTCACTTTCAGGCCACGCTGCACCAACTGCCAAGTCCAACCTCCCGGTGCCGCTCCCAAGTCGACGGCTGTCATGTGCGGCTTCAGCCAGAGCGCTTGTTCCTTCTTATCCAGAAACACCTCGAACGCTTCGGCTAATTTCAGATAAGAACGGCTGGGTGCATCGCTCACCATGCTCACGCGGTGGATGCCGTTGAGTGCGTTGTTGCTGTTGTCCGGATTGCTGGTGGCGATCAACGCGCGCTGTTCATTGGGGAAGAAGATGTGCAGGCGCGGTAGGGTGGGGTCATCCTCCAAGCGCGAAGTCTCGCGCAGCACTTCTTCGAGTAAAGGTTGGAAACGTTTGGTGAAACCTGACAGCGTCTTGCCGTCATTGGTATCGGGCACTTCCAGATAAAGTGCGCCGAACTTTTGCGGTGCAGCGGGAATGGCGGTCAGCAACGGCGTGAGGCGGTCGCGCTCGGGCAGATCGTTCACTTCACCGTGCAACGTCAACAACTGACGCACAAAGGTGAGCTGTTTATAGGCCAACTTGGACTTACCTTGTAGTACGAGGAAGCCGCTGTTCTCATCGCCTTCGATGACTTTGGCTTGCGTCTCCTCGGCGCAATCGCGCTCGAAACCGGGGCGGCAGTAAATGAGCCAGGAGGGGAGTAATTTATCCATCATTCGTAGGAGCGGAATCTCGGTAGGTGGATGTGCCAGCGTATCGCCGCCAGACGGATGGCGACGATCACAACCATGGAGGCGATCAATGCGATGTTGTGAGCCATGCCGAAACTATCCAGCGCGAGCAATAACAGTGCGCCAACCAAAGCGGCTGTGGCGTAGATGTCGGTGCGGAAGATGAGCGGGACTTCATTGCACAGAATGTCGCGGATGACGCCGCCGAACACGCCGGTGATGACGCCCATCAAGGCGGCGATGAACCAGTGCACCTGCAATCCCATCGCCACGCTGGTGCCGATGACGGTGAACAGCGCTAGGCCGATGGCATCGGGTAGCAGGAAAAAGTTCTTGGGGATACTGATCTTCTTTTCGAAGTAGAAGGTGAGCATGGCGGCTGCGATACCCACCACCACATAGATGGGGTCGTGTATCCAATATACCGGCAAGCGTCCGAGCAGGACGTCGCGCACGGTGCCGCCGCCGATGCCGGCGATCACAGCGATGACGGCCACGCCGAACAGGTCGAGTTCGCGGCGTTGCGCTTCCAGCGTGGCGGTGATGGCGCATACGCCAACGGCACACAGGTCGAGGATGTAGATCAGGCTCATTTCATTACAGTGTGTAAGGGCGCGCATTATACGAGTATGGGATGTGCTCAGTGGTAGAATCCGCGCCTCGATTTTTGGGTGGTAAAGATGGATAAACGTTATGACCTGATCGTGTTCGATTGGGATGGCACGGTGATGGACTCCACCGCGGTGATCGCGACCTCCATCCAGTCGGCTTGCCGCGACTTGGGTTTGCCTATCCCGAGCGATGAGTCTGCACGACATGTCATCGGTATGGGCTTGGCACAAGCGTTGCAACACGCCGTACCCGATGCGCCGCCGCACATGCACGAGCCACTGGCCGACCGTTACCGTCACTATTTTCTGGCGCAAGACCAGTCCATTCCTTTGTTTGCGGGAGCTGCGGACACCATCGCTGAATTAAAGGACGCGGGTTATCTGTTGGCAGTGGCTACGGGGAAGAGCCGCAAGGGCTTGGATCGCGTGATGGATAGCAGCGGGTTGCGCGAGTTCTTCATCGCATCGCGCACGGCTGATGAGACGTTCTCCAAACCGCACCCGGCGATGTTGCTGGAACTGATGGACGA
>JARCRR010000215.1 GCA_029850565.1 Gallionella sp.
CCGCCTCGAACGTCGCCAACTGCGGCACAGCCACCGCTTCGATGAGCTTCTCGTGGTAGAGCTGCGACACCAGCGGCGAATCTCCGTGATAACGCAAGCCGCCCGCATGGATGCCGGGCGGCATGAAGTCATGCCCCAGTGTGTACATCTTCATGATGGGCGTGAAACCGGCGGTGTCGCCGTAGTCATACGCATACACGCCCTTGGTCAGTGTCGGGCAGGAAGTCGGCTCGACCGCGACCAGGCGCACGTTTTTGCCCGCCGCCTTATCGGCAAGGAAAGGGAATGCCACGCCGCCGAAGTTGGAACCGCCGCCGCAAGGCGCGAAGACCATGTCCGGGTAGTTGCCCACTTTCGCGAACTGCTTCTTTGCTTCCAGACCGATGATGGTCTGATGCAACAACACATGATTCAGCACCGAACCCAGCGCGTAATTGGTGTCGGCGCGTGATGCGGCTTCTTCCACCGCTTCCGAAATGGCAAGGCCGAGCGAGCCCTGATTGTTCGGATCGGCTGCCAAGGCGGCGCGGCCTGTATTCGTTTCCATGCTGGGGCTGGCAAACACCTGCGCACCCCATGTCTGCATCATCGAACGGCGGAACGGCTTTTGGTCGTAGCTCACACGCACCATGAACACGCGCACTTCCAAGCCGAACATCTGGCCCGCCAAGGCGATGGACGAGCCCCATTGTCCCGCGCCCGTTTCAGTGGCAAGACGTTTGATGCCGGCTTGCTGGTTGTAATAGGCCTGCGGGAGGGCGGTGTTCACCTTGTGCGAACCGGCAGGCGAAACACCTTCGTATTTGTAATAGATCTTGGCGGGTGTGCCCAGCGCCGCTTCCAAACGATGCGCACGGATCAAAGGGGACGGGCGGTATGAAGTCATGGCCTGACGCACAGGGTCGGGTATCTCGATCCAGCGCTGTGCGGACACCTCCTGTTCGATCAAAGCCATTGGGAAGATGGCGGTCAGCGCATCCGGTCCGACAGGTTTTCCATCACGCCCCAGCGGGGCGGTCGGCGGATTCGGCATATCGGCAACGACGTTGTACCAGTGCGTCGGTATCTCCGATTCGTCCAGCATGATCTTGGTTTGCTGCATGTTGTTTCTCCTCACTGTTTATCGTTATCGAAGAACTGCGCTGCCGACCTCAATTGATGCAGCGGCAAGTTTACTGCACTCCGAGGGGTTCCGGCTGTCCGAGTTACGGGAGCCGCAAGGTGCGGCATGATAAAATCCGCGCTCGTTTATTGAGCACACAAGCCATGAGCCACACATCACACCGCATCGAAACTCTGCTCCAACAGCGCATCCTCATTCTCGACGGTGCGATGGGCACCATGATCCAGCGCTACAAGCTGGGCGAGGCCGACTATCGCGGCACGCGTTTCGCCGATTGGCATCGCGACCTTAAAGGCAACAACGACCTGCTGGTCATCACCAAGCCGGAAGTCATCAAAGCCATCCACTGTGAATACCTGGAAGCGGGCGCGGACATCATCGAGACCAATACCTTCGGCGCGAATGCCACCACGCTGAAAGCCTATGGAATGGAATCGCTCAACTACGAGTTGAACGTCGCCGGTGCGCGTGTCGCGCGTGAGGCTTGCAACGAATACGCCACGGCTGACAAACCGCGCTTCGTCGCCGGCGTGCTCGGCCCCACCGACAAGACCGCCACCATATCGCCGGACGTGAACGACCCCGCAGCGCGCAACATCACGTTCGATCAACTGGTGGCCGACTATGCCGAAGCTACACGCGGCCTGATCGATGGTGGCGCGGACACCATCCTCATCGAGACCATCTTCGATACCTTGAACGCCAAGGCCGCTATCTTCGCGGTGAAGTCGGTGTTCGCCGAGCGCGGCACCTCGCTGCCTATCATGATCTCGGGCACGATCACCGACGCCTCCGGACGCACGCTGACCGGCCAGGTAACTGAAGCCTTCTACAACTCGCTGGCGCACGCCAACCCCATCTCCATCGGTTTGAACTGCGCACTGGGCGCGGAAGAGTTGCGCCAGTACGTACAGGAGATGTCGCGCGTCGCCAACTGTTACGTGAGCGCCCACCCCAACGCGGGTCTGCCCAATCCATTGGCCGAGACAGGCTACGACGACACGCCGGAAAACATGGCGGGCCACATCAAAGAGTGGGCAGCGAGCGGTTTCCTCAACATCATCGGCGGCTGCTGCGGCACCTCGCCCGCGTTCATCAAGGCTATCGCCGAAGTCGTCAAAGACATCCCGCCGCGCAAGATCCCGAGCAATCCGGTCGAGTGCCGCCTGTCCGGTCTGGAACCGTTCAACATCGGCGAAGGTTCGTTGTTCGTCAACGTGGGCGAGCGTGCCAACGTCACCGGTTCAGCCAAATTCAAACGTCTGGTGCTGGAAGGCAAATACGACGAGGCATTGGAAGTCGCCAAACAACAGGTGGAGACCGGCGCGCAGGTCATCGACGTGAACATGGATGAAGCCATGCTGGATGGCGAGGCCGCGATGGTGAAGTTCCTCAACCTTATCGCCTCCGAACCGGACATCTCCAAAGTGCCGCTGATGATCGACTCCTCCAAGTGGAGCATCATCGAGGCCGGGCTGAAGTGCGTGCAGGGCAAGTCCATCGTCAACTCCATCTCGCTCAAGGAAGGCGAAGAGAACTTCATCAAATACGCCACGCTGGTGCGCCAATACGGCGCGGCAGCGGTGGTGATGGCGTTCGACGAAGCGGGCCAAGCCGACACCTATCAGCGCAAGATAGACATCTGCAAACGCAGCTACGACATCCTCGTGCACAAGGTCGGCTTCCCGCCCGAGGACATCATCTTCGACCCGAACATCTTCGCGATTGCAACCGGTATCGAAGAGCACAACAACTATGCGGTGGACTTCATCGAAGCGACCGCGTGGATACGCAAGAACCTGCCCTACGCCAAGATTTCCGGCGGCGTGTCCAACGTGTCGTTCTCGTTCCGCGGCAACGAGCCGGTGCGCGAGGCGATCCACACCGTATTCCTGTATCACGCCATCAAGGCGGGCATGAACATGGGCATCGTCAACGCCGGCCAGCTCGGCGTGTATGAAGAGATCCCCAAAGACCTGCGCGATGCGGTGGAAGACGTGGTGCTCAACCGCCATCCCGACGCGGGCGAGAAGCTGGTTAAGATGGCCGAGTCCGTTAAGGGCGGCGGCAAGGAACAGGTCGAGGATCTGGAATGGCGCAAGGGCACGGTGCAGGAGCGCCTGACCCACGCGCTGGTGCGCGGCATCACCACCTACATCGTCGAGGACACCGAAGAAGCGCGCCTGCAAGCGACACAACCCGTTGAGGTGATCGAAGGCCCGCTGATGACCGGCATGAACGTGGTCGGCGACCTGTTCGGCGCGGGCAAGATGTTCCTGCCGCAGGTGGTGAAATCGGCGCGCGTGATGAAGCAGGCCGTGGCACATCTGATTCCCTACATCGAAGCTGAGAAACTGCGCTCGGGCGACAACAAGCCCAAGGGCAAGATATTGATGGCGACCGTCAAAGGTGACGTGCACGACATCGGCAAGAACATCGTCACCGTGGTGTTGCAGTGCAACAACTTCGAGGTCATCAACATGGGCGTGATGGTTCCCGCCCAGCAGATACTGGATGCCGCACGCGAACACAAGGTGGACATCATCGGCCTCTCCGGTCTCATCACCCCGTCGCTGGAAGAGATGGCGCACGTGGCGAAAGAGATGGAGCGCCAAGGGTTCAAGGTGCCGCTGCTCATCGGCGGCGCGACCACTTCGCGCGTACACACCGCCGTGAAGATCGAACCTAACTATCCGAGCGGCACCGTGGTGTACGTCACTGACGCCTCGCGCGCGGTGGGTGTATGCAGCAACCTGCTAAGCAACACCACACACGACAGCTACATCGCCGAGATCAAGGCCGACTATCAGGCGGCACGCAATCAGCATGAAGGCAAGAAGGGCAAAGCGAATTATGTTTCGTTGACAGAAGCGCGCCAGCACGGTCTGAAAACCGACTGGAAGAAGGTTATCCCGACCAAACCCAAGTTGCTCGGTGTACAAAAACTGGAGAACTACCCGCTCGACATCTTGGTGGACTTCATCGACTGGACTCCCTTCTTCCAAGCGTGGGAACTGGCAGGACGTTATCCGAAGATTCTGCAAGATGAAGTGGTGGGCGTGGAAGCAACCAAGCTGTTCGCCGATGCACAAGCCATGTTGAAGAAGATCGTCAAAGAAAAATGGCTCTCCGCCAATGCGGTGTTCGGCCTGTTCCCCGCCAACACGGTGAACAGCGATGACATCGAGATCTACACCGACGACAAGCGCAACAAGGTCGCGATGACTTGGCACAACCTGCGCCAACAGACCAAGAAGCCCGCCGACATCCCCAACTACTGTTTGGCCGATTACATCGCGCCGAAAGACAGCAAGGTGAAGGATTACATCGGCGGTTTCGCCGTCACCACCGGCCTCGGCATCGAGAAAAAGACGAAGGAGTTCGAAAAGGCCAACGACGATTACAGCGCCATCATGCTGCAAGCACTGGCCGACCGCCTCGCCGAAGCCTTCGCCGAGCACCTGCACCTGCGCGTGCGCCGCGAGTTCTGGGGTTATGCGGCGGACGAGGCATTGAGCAACGAAGACCTCATCGCCGAAAAATAT
>JARCRR010000216.1 GCA_029850565.1 Gallionella sp.
CGCCGCTTCCTGTTTGTCTGCGATGGCCGCCTCGCGCATTTCGCTGAAATGGCGCAAACGTTCCATGTCGGAGATGCCGCCGACCAAGCGCGTGACGTTAGCGCCGAAGCGGGCGGTCAACACTTCGCGCCAATCCGCGAGGTGGTTAGGCACGGCATGCAACGCTGTCGCCGCCACGGTCTCGTAGTCCATGTGCAGACCGATGAGGATGGAGGCCGAGCCGAGCGCGTGTTCCAGCAGGGGTGCGCCTGTGACGTCTGCCTCTCCGTGATACAGCGGCGCAGCGAACTCGGTGGCTTTACGGATCAGCTCGACTTCTGCCGGAGCGAAGACATCGTTCAGCGCCAACAGCCAGCGCTCGATATCGGCGCTGTCTTGGCTAAGCAAGGGAGGGAAGGGATGCCGGACGGAGGCCACTTCTCGCTGTGCTGACTTCAGGCTTTGCTCTGGTTGCTGACTTCAACGAGCTGCGCCAACTTGGCTTTGGCCGCACCGCTGGCAAGTACCTCGCCCGCCTTTTTGATGCCGCTCGCCAAAGTATCGGTCAGACCCGCCGCATAGATGGCCGCACCCGCATTGAGTTGCACGATGTCGCGTGCAGTCCCCGGCTGGTTGTCCAGCACGCCGAGCAACATGGCCTTGGCTTCTTCCTTGTTCGCGACCTTGATGGAATCCAGTGAGGCTGTTTTGAATCCGAACTGTTCCGGCGTGACGGTGTATTCATTCACTTGACCGTCCTTCAACTCGGCGACGTTGGTCGCGCCGCTGATGGTGATCTCATCCAAGCCGTCGCTGCCGTTCACCACCAACACATGACGGCTGCCGAGGCGTTGCAACACACGCGCCTGGATGCCGACCAAGTCGGGATGGAACACGCCCATCACCTGGTTGTCTGCTCCCGCCGGATTGGTGAGTGGGCCCAGCACGTTGAACATCGTGCGAACCCCGAGTTCCTTGCGCACCGGAGCAGCGTATTTCATCGCACCGTGGAAGTTAGGCGCGAACATGAAACCGATCCCGATCTGGTCGATGCTGTGTGCCACCTGTTCCGGTGTGAGCGTGAGATTCACGCCGAGCGTTTCCAACACATCGGCGGAGCCGCAGGTGGACGACACCGAGCGTCCGCCATGCTTGGCCACGCGCGCGCCCGCTGCCGAGGCGACGAAAGCGCTGGCCGTGGAGATGTTGAAGGTATGTGCCGCATCACCGCCCGTACCGCAGGTGTCCACCAGATGCTCGCGTTTTGTCACGGGCACTTTGCTGGCGAACTCGCGCATCACGAAGGCGGCGGCGGATATCTCGCCTATGGTCTCTTTCTTCACGCGCAGACCGACCAGGATGGCGGCGATCATGGTGGGCGATACTTCGCCGCCCATGATCTGGCGCATCAGCGACAGCATCTCGTCGTAGAAGATCTCGCGCTGATCTATGAGACGTACCAGTGCCTGTTGCGGGGTGATCATGGCTTGCCCTCCAAAAAGTTCTTCAACATGTCATGTCCGTGTTCGGTGAGGATGGATTCGGGATGGAACTGCACGCCATGCACCGCCAGTGTCTTGTGGCGTACGCCCATGATCTCGCCATCGTCCGTCCACGCGGTGACCTCCAGGCAATCGGGAATGGTTTCGCGCTCAATCACCAGCGAGTGGTAACGCGTCGCGGTGAACGGATTGGGTAAACCGGTGAACACGCTGTTGCTGTTGTGGTGGATGAGCGAGGTCTTGCCGTGCATCAGGGTCTTGGCGTGGATGATCTTGCCGCCGAAGGCTTGGCCGATACTCTGGTGGCCGAGGCACACGCCCAGCAAGGGGATCTTGCCCGCGAAGTGTTTGATCGCGGCGACCGAGATGCCCGCTTCGTTCGGTGTGCACGGGCCGGGGGAGACCACGAGGTGCTGCGGGTTCAGCTTCTCGATCTGCTCCAGCGTGATCTCGTCGTTGCGATGCACGACCACATCCGCGCCCAGTTCGGCAAAATATTGCACGAGGTTGTAGGTGAAAGAGTCGTAGTTGTCGATCATCAATAGCATGGTTGCTCCATCAAATTTCTTTGTTCGATCTTCAGGCGCTGGTCGCGCCGTTCTTCAAGTTGTCCGCCTGCGCCCAGTAATACATTGCGGCGACCGCCAGGGTCAAGGGTGCGAATCCCCAGTTCTGATCCAGTGGCGTGCCCATCAGCGGTGTGAACGAGAACACCGCGTCGTACAGCGTATGCAAGGCTATCACTGCCACGATACTTCCGGTGCGAACGTAGACCAGACCGAGTATCAGGCTGGCAAGGAAGATATGTCCGAACGTCCACACACTGGGATCCCACGTGCCGATGTGCCATGCCGTGAAGATGATGCTGGTATATAGAATGGCACGCATGGCGCCGAATCTCTTCTGCAACAGATTCTGCATGATGCCGCGAAACAGGAACTCTTCTTTGATCGCCACCGCGACGCTGGTGACGGCGAACAGCGAAGCGAGCGAGGTGTTCAATGCATAGTTACCAACCAACACCGGAATGGAAAAGAACAGCAACAGTCCCGCGATCAGAGGCGCGACGCGAGCCGTATCGAATGCCGGTGTCTTCGACAGGATGACGGGCTTCATCAATTGCCAATAGACCAGTGCGGTCGCAATGCGCAGTGCAGTGCGGCTCAGTTCCGCCGCGAATGACTCAGCCGATAGATAGTGGATCGCGACACGCGTTCCCACCATGTAGAGGATCTCGACGGCTGCGATCAGAAGCAGTCGTTGCTTGAGGCTCATGTCTTGGACGTTCATGCTCGTCGGCCTACAGGCTAGCGATGCACCTGCGCATCCAACCCGTCCAGCACCATCTCGGCAGCGCGCAACACGGCACGCGCTTTGTTCTGCGTCTCCATCCATTCGCTGTCCGGCACCGAGTCGGCGACGATGCCGGCCCCCGCCTGCACATACAGCATTTTGTCTTTCACCACGGCGGTGCGCAGGGCGATGGCGACATCCATGTCGCCGTTGAAGCCGAGGTAACCGACCGCGCCCGCGTAGATGCCGCGCTTGGAAGGTTCGAGTTCGTCGATGATCTCCATCGCGCGCACCTTCGCCGCCCCCGAGACAGTGCCTGCGGGGAAGGTCGCCTTGAGCACATCCATCGCGTCCAGGCCTTGCTTCAATTTCGCCTCGACGTTGGAGACGATGTGCATCACGTGCGAATATCGCTCGATGACCATCTTGTCGGTGAGCTGCACGGTGCCGCGCTCAGCCACGCGCCCGATGTCATTGCGCCCGAGGTCGATGAGCATCAGATGTTCTGCCAACTCTTTCGGGTCAGCCAGCAACTCTTCGGCGAGTGCCACATCCTGCTGTGGTGTCTTGCCGCGCGGGCGTGTGCCCGCGATAGGACGCACGGTGACGGTGTCGCCTTCCAGTCTTGCCAGAATCTCGGGCGATGAACCGACCACGTGATGGTCGCCCATGTCGTAATAGAACATATAGGGCGACGGGTTGATGCTGCGCAAGGCGCGATAAAGCGACAGCGGCGATGCAGGGAACGGTTGTGACATGCGTTGAGACAACACGACCTGCATGATGTCGCCGTCGAAGATGTAATGCTTGGATTTTTCCACCGCCGCTTTGAACGCCGCCTCACCAAATTCGGACTTCGCTTCGACCGACTTGGATGGCGGCGCGTAAGGGATCTCGACGGGCAGACGCATCATGCCGATGAGTTCGCGCAGACGCTCACGCGCGATGGCATAGGCATCGTCCTGCGATGGGTCTGCATACACGATGAAGGTCAGTTTGCCCGAGAGGTTGTCCACCACCGCCAGTTGCTCGGTGAGCATGAGCAGGATGTCGGGCGTGCCGATGACATCTTTCTTCACCGTCTTGGCCAGACGCGGTTCGATGTAGCGCACGGTGTCGTAACCGAAGTAACCCGCGAGACCGCCGGTGAAGCGCGGCAAGCCGGACAGTGGTGCGACCTTGAAT
>JARCRR010000217.1 GCA_029850565.1 Gallionella sp.
CGCCCAACGCGGACGGTAGCCGCATCGAAGGCGGCTACACCCTGTACAAAGGCGAACAGATGGCCATCTACGACGCCGCGATGAAACACATCGCCGACGGTACCGCCACCGTGATCTTCGCCGGTGAGGAATACGGCACAGGATCATCGCGCGACTGGGCCGCGAAAGGCACGCAGTTGCTGGGCGTGAAGGCCGTCATCGCCAAGAGCTACGAACGCATCCACCGCAGCAATCTGGTGGGCATGGGCGTGTTGCCCTTGCAATTCAAAGGCAGCGACTCGCTGGCTTCGCTCAACCTCACCGGCGACGAAACCTTCGACCTGATCGGTATCAACGACAACCTCAAGCCGCAACAGGACGTGACGCTGACCATCACACGCAAGGACGGCAGCTCACAGTCCGTTGCTCTCCTCCTTCGTATAGATACGCCGATCGAAGTGGACTACTACAAGAACGGCGGCATCCTGCCGTTCGTGTTGAAAGAGTTGACAGGCAAAGCGTAAGCGTTCAACGCACGATGTTGCAAAAGAAGAAGCCCGCATTGCGCGGGCTTCTTCTTTTTGAACTGGGCTGGAGCAGCATTCATCTGCTAGTGAGTTGTAAAACAATAACCTGATCCCCCTACGGCCTTAGCTCGATACATCGCCTCGTCAGCCGCATTGATTAACACGAGTCCTTCGTTACCGTCGCGCGGGTAAAGCGCGACACCTGCGCTGATACCTATCTGGATCATGCGCCCGTCCAAATCGAATGGAAGGGAGAATTCGCCGATGATTTTCCCTACAACTTTTTCGACATCCTCTGGTTTCGAGATGAACGGCAACAGAATGATGAACTCGTCGCCACCGATGCGCGCAACTGTGTCACTTCTGCGAACCGCCTTCCACATCCGTTCGGCAGCGCACTTCAGCAACACATCACCAACGCGGTGACCATACCCATCATTCACCGACTTAAATTTATCCAGATCGACGAAAACCACTGCGCAATTGCGTTGCTCACGTTTGGCAGACGCCAGCACCTGCTCCAGGCGATCACAAAATAGCAAGCGATTCGGCAGACCGGTCAAGTCATCGTAGTAAGCCGCCCGCATCGGACGCAACTGATAATTGATCAGAAGCGGAATACAGATAATTGCAAGCAATCCGGCGTCCAGCACAGCTCTGACTAAGTTTAGATAACCCTCCTTTTCCAAGGCGGCATCTATCGTCACCATAAGCAGAAACTCCGCCCCGACTACCAAGCCAAGCAAGGTGAATAGCTCTCGTTTGGGGATCGTTTTTAGTTCGTCGAAATTCATTGTCTCCTTTCAGCACACCATGCCAGACACAGCACAGCCCGTTCCATTCCAGACTGCGCCAGACTTTAGCGCAATCCAATATGAGAAGCAAACTCCGTGGTAACAAACGCATCAATTATAGATTCTTCGCAACATGACCAAACGCATCGTTCAGCGAAAACCGACGGCCCAAAAAGATTTCTTGCGGGAAATTCTTGCGCAGAATATTCGTCGTCTCCGTATTGAGCAGGCGGTATCGCAAGAAGAATTGGCTTTCCGATGCGAGTTGGATAGAACTTACATCTCTGCGATTGAACGATGTGTCTGGAATATTTCTCTCGGCAACATTGAGAAGATTGCTATCGCTCTCGAAGTTGAACCGTGGCAGTTATTGCAGCCAAAATGACGCTCCACATGGATATGGCAATCTTAAGCGTCCTCATCAAATCCTAGGCTGCGGCAACTCGGTCGTCATTTTCAGGCTGACCACATTCTCGGCATCAGAAACGATGATCGATTGGTGTATCGCCTGCTCCGAACTGGTCGTTAGTGATGGCTGCAAAGCCTTTGCCACGGGCGCTGCCACCTCCTCCGGAGTGCTCAATTGGATGAGCAACACCACGACCAGCACTGCCGCAACCGCCCAACCGGAGAACGCAATAAGTGAGCCGATACTTCTCTTGGGAAATCTGGCCTCGCTCTGCTCCGGCACAGTGATCTGCTCTGTTGCGCTGTGCTGTTGGGCCGCTTGCTCCTCCGCGCGCCTCAATAACTCGTTCTCGGGCAGTTGCTTGACCTCGTCCGCCAAAGCCGCCTTGATCGACTCCACTCTGGCGATCGATTCCGCTTTCACTTTGCCGATAGCCGTTTGCCGTTCATCCAGCGTTTGCTGCACCAATAATTTTGCGGACGATTCCGCATCAAGCTGTTCTTGAACCGCCGCTTCGACACCGATAGCCAGATTGAGTCGTTCGGCGATTTGTGCCTGCAATTCACGTTCTTTCCGGGCAGTGACAAGCTCTCGCTCCCGCAATTCCGACTCTAACAATGTCCTTCGTCTGGTCTCCGTTCGCGCATCATTCTCGGCGTCCAGACGTTGTTGCGCTGCATATTCAGCCAGTTTGACGACTTCCAGGTTGGCGACCGCCTCGGCTTCGGCACGCTTCAGCAATTCCCGTTCTTGCGCCTGCTTTTCCAGCAATGATTTCAGAGCGGTTTTTTTGGACTCTTCTAGCTTGGCGCGCTGGACAGACGCTCGTTCGATCGCGACTTTTTCTACAGCGATCGCCCTGTTCTCGGCTTCAATAGCCGCTGCTTCCTCTGCCATTCGTTCTTGCCTGGCAGCTTCGGCGCGTTGGGCAACGGCAATCCTCTCTGCGATACGCCCCTGCAACTCGCGCTCACGTTGCGCGACCAACAATTCTTTCGATTTCAACTCTTCTTCCAACAACACGCGACGTTTTGCTTCATCTCGGGCTTTGCGTGCCGTCTCGATACGCTGCTGAGTAGCGACAGCAGCCGACTTGTTGGCTTCCAGACTGGCAGCCTGTTCCTCTTTCTCAGTTCGATTCAACAATGCCAGTGAATGCAATTGCTGATTCAGCATGGCTTGAGTGGCCGTCTTTTCCTCCTCGACCTTACGGTCTAGCGCCCCCGTATCGGATGGTTCATTTTCATGTTCCGAATCGATTCGCTGTTGGACATCCGGTTCGATTTCCATTTCTATCGGACGTTTCGATTCGGTTGGCACATCACTCGCCATCTCACCCGGTTGCAGGTTCGTCTCTTCTGAAACGACGCTCTGCGATGATCCGGTCTGCGATAGTGTTTCAGTCACAGGCATCTCTGCCACGGCTGTCCTCGGTTGATTCTGGTTACGTAATGCAAGTGCCGATTCCAAAAGCGTCTTGCGTCTTTCTTCGGCATGCTCACTACGCGCTATCCCGATCCGTTCCACAATCGAGAACGGCTGTGTCTGGATGTTTTCTGATACGGCCACCGGTTTGTTGTCGACAGCCCCCGGCTCTTCCGCCAGCGCAGAAAAGTTCAAATCAAAATCCAGTTTGATGTCATCCGTTCCACTCATTGCCTGCTCCCAGCCTTTTGATTATGCATTGCCGATGCCTTTTGTCGGCAGGTTGATCTGCTTCGCAAAATCCAGCATGCGTTTGATCGGCAGCACCGCGCGCGGAATGATGGCCTGATCGACGTGAATTTCGTTGTTGCCGGATTCCAGCACCTCGGCCAGATTGAGCAAGCCGTTCATCGCCATCCACGGGCAGTGGCTGCAACTGGTGCAATTCGCGCCGCGTCCGGCGGTGGGCGCTTCGAGGAAGAGTTTGTCCGGGCACAGGGTGCGCATCTTGTGCAGGATGCCGTTGTCGGTGGCGACGATGAATTCCCTGTTGGGCGAATTTTGCGCGGCCTTGATGAGTTGGGTGGTGGAGCCGACCACATCGGCCTGCTGCACCACGGCGCGCGGCGATTCGGGATGCACCAGCACCAGCGCGCCGGGATGCCGCGCCTTCATCTCCTGCAATTCTTTCGCCTTGTATTCGTCGTGCACGATGCACGAACCTTGCCACAACAACATGTCCGCGCCGGTCTGTTCCTGCACGTAACTGCCGAGGTGGCGGTCGGGCGCCCACAGTATCTTCTTGCCCTGCTCGTGCAAATGCTTCACCACCGGCAAGGCGATGGAGCTGGTCACCATCCAGTCGGCGCGCGCCTTCACGGCGGCGCTGGTGTTTGCATACACCACCACGACGCGGTCGGGATGCGCGTCGCAGAACGGGGCGAATTCTTCGATGGGGCAGCCGAGGTCGAGCGAGCATTCGGCTTCGAGGTCGGGCAT
>JARCRR010000218.1 GCA_029850565.1 Gallionella sp.
CCGAAGTCACTTTGATGAAGATGCACCCCGCCCAACTTTCCCAACTTTCAGATCATTGCCAGTTGCATTTCAATCAGGCGTTCTTGCATGTGCTGGCGGATCGTTTGCGCATGGCGGATGACCGCTTCTCCAAACTTATCAGCTAAAATCCGCCGTTCTTTTCACTCATGAGGCAACACAACATGGCAACCAAAATCATCATACAGACCCCCGATGCACCCGCCGCCATCGGCACCTATTCGCAGGCCGTGCGTGTGGACGACACCGTCTATCTTTCCGGCCAGATCGGCCTCGACCCCGACACCATGATCCTGGCGGACGGCATCGAAGCACAAGTGAACCGCGTGTTCCAGAACCTGCGTGCGGTCGCCGATGCATCCGGCGGCAGCCTGGACGACGTGGTGAAGTTGAACATCTACCTCACCGATCTCATCCATTTCGCCAAAGTGAACGAGATCATGGCGACCTATTTCAGCCAGCCCTACCCTGCTCGCGCCGCTGTCGGCGTCGCCACCCTGCCGCGCGGTGCACTGGTCGAAGCCGACGGCGTACTCGTCCTGCAGGACTGACACCCCCGCCAAACAGCATCACCCAGCCGACAACACCATGACCCAACCGCAGAACATCGGAAAATATTCCATCGTCAAAAAACTCGGTCAGGGTGCGACCAGCACCGTGTATCTCGGCTTCGATACCTTCGCCAAGCGCGACGTGGCAATCAAGGTGCTGAAGCAGGAGATATTGAACGACCCCAAGATGGGCAAGGTGTATCAGCGCCAACTCGATAACGAGGCTTCACTGGTCGGCAGATTGTCGCATCCGCACATCGTGGCCATCTACGACGCACTGATTGGCGACGATGCCAGCCACATCGTGATGGAATATGTGAACGGCGGCACACTGGAGAAACATGCCGAACCGGATGATCTGTTGCCCATCGACCGCGTCGTGGAATACATGTTCAAGTGCTGCCGGGCCCTGAACTACGCACAGTTCAACGGCGTCATCCACCGCGACATCAAACCGGCAAACATGCTGATGACCGAAGAAGGCGACATCAAGATCTCCGACATGGGCGCGGCACTGATACTGGACCTCGAGCAGACACAAGTGAACAACCTCGGCTCGCCCAGCTACATGTCACCGGAACAGATCCGTGCCGAAACATTGACGCACCAGACCGACATCTACTCGCTCGGCGTGGTGATGTACCGTCTGCTCACCGGACATGCGCCCTATCAGGCGCAAAGTCTGGCCAGCCTGTGTCACCAGATATTGAATATGACACCGCCCACCCTGCGCTCCCATCGCGCCAGCGTGCCTCCGGAGTTGGAACGCGTCGTTTTGCGTGCCATGCACAAAGAGAAATCCGAGCGCTACCCGAACTGGAAGGACTTCGGCAGCGACCTCGCGGCCTTGGGACGTTTCGAACAAGCCGATGTCGAGACCAACCAGACCGAGAAATTCACCACCCTGCGTGAGATGTCGTTGTTCAAAGACTTTACCGACACCGAGTTGTGGGAGATCCTGCGCGTCGGCAGTTGGCAGAAACAGCCCGCGCAGACCGTGCTGATGCGCGAAGACGAGATGGGTGATGATTTTTACATCATGGTCGAAGGCAGTGTGAACGTGACCAAGAACGGCAAACTGCTCAACCTCATCAGTCGCGACGATTGTTTCGGCGAGATGTCCTATATTAGCGGCAGGGTCGTGCCGCGTTCCGCCACCGTCACTGCCAGCACCGAAGTCACCGTGTTGCGCATCGCCCCCAAACTACTCGGACAGCTCTCCGACCACTGCCAACTGCATTTCAACCAGGCGTTCCTGCGCGTGATGGCAGACCGGCTGCGCATGGCGGATACTCGCTTTGCCAAGTTGGCGAACTAGATTCAGAGTCCAAATAACGTGACCTATCTCCCATTTTTCAGCATGGAGGATTAACGCATGAGCAAGCAAAACGGAATGATGAAGAGATTCGCCAAACTCGCAACACTCTTGATTCTTGGTGCAAGCATGAGTGCTTGTGCGGGTTTGTTTGGTTTTGGTGGGACGAGTTGGAAAGAGGAAGCCTTGCAACCGGATGGTCAGAAGATTGTTGTTGACCGTGAGGTTAGTCGCAAAGGTCGGCATGAAATTGGTCAAAGTCCGCCGATTGGAAATCAGAGTCTGGCGTTCACTATGCCTGTCACTGGAGAGCGTGTGAAGTGGGAAGACACCTACAGCGAAGAATTAGGTAGTGCGAGTTTTAATCCTATGCTGCTGGTCGTTTTGAAGGGCAAGGCCTATGTGCTGTCGGCCCCAGCAGGATGCCTGTCTTACAACAAGTGGGGAAGGCCTAACCCTCCCTACGTCATCTTCAAAAACGAAGGCAAAGAGTGGAATCGTATTTCTATACAAGAACTGCCGACAGAAATTGTGAATCCGAATTTAATCATCTCTTCACCTGATGACGAAGTCGAGCAGAGCGGCAAGAGATTTATTACTGCTGAAATGATTGGGCGTATGAATCAAGGTTTCAAACAACCCGAGTACCAAACCATCCTGCGCGAGCCAATACGAAGCGCGGGGCAGGGTTGTCCAGTTTCTACAACGATGATGGGGAAGCCCGTAGCGCCTGTGGTGGATGGGGAAATTCTTTATTACAACTGGTGGCCATTAGCTACAGATTGGCTTGGCAGGAACTATGGCAGCAAGTAGCGCCAACATTTGACATCACTATTTAAGGGGAAAAACATGGCAACGACAATCGAATATACATTGATGGCAGGCGCTTCTTACATTTCCAAACAATAGGGGACAGGCTGCATTTCCCTTGAGCACACCCTCCAAAATCTCCCCAACAACCTTGGCAAAACTCGCCAAGCTGGGCATCCATCATCGTGCCGATCTGTTGCTGCATCTGCCGCTACGTTACGAGGACGAGACTCACCTCACGCCCATCGCCGATGCACAGCCGGGGATGACGGTGCAGGTGCAGGGTGTCATCACGCACAGCGAGGTGATGTTCCGGCCGCGTCGCAGCTTGGTGTGTCGTCTGATGGAAGGCCACGAAGAACTCACCTTACGCTTCCTCAACTTCTACCCCAGCCAGCAAAAACAACTCGCCGTGGGCAAACAGATTCGTGCGATTGGTGAGGTGAGAATGGGTTATTTCGGCTTGGAGATGGTGCACCCGAAATGTCGCACGGCAGATGACGACACTCCCTTGCAGCAAAGCCTCACACCCATCTACCCGACCACGGCAGGGCTTGCGCAGCCTGTGTTGCGCAAGCTCATCAACAATGCGCTGGAGACCATCCCTCTCACCGACACTCTGCCCGCGCCGCTGTTGAAGAGATTGAAACTGGCCGACTTCGGCGACAGTCTGCGTCTGTTGCACAACCCGGAAGCGGACGTCTCGGCGACCGCACTGGAAGAACACAACCACGATGCGTGGCGACGCATCAAGTTCGACGAACTGTTGGCACAGCAACTCTCGATGCGTGTGCATCACCGTGAGCGCAGCAAACGCATCGCCCCCGCTTTGCCGCCGCATCAAAAGTTGACCGCCGCCTTGTTGAAGAAGCTGCCATTCAAACTCACGGGCGCGCAACAGAAAGTGTGGAAAGAGATTGCGCACGACCTCACGCAAGTT
The DNA here is from genome assembly GCA_029850565.1 of Gallionella sp. Classification (GTDB taxonomy): domain Bacteria; phylum Pseudomonadota; class Gammaproteobacteria; order Burkholderiales; family Gallionellaceae; genus Sideroxyarcus. The sequence goes on from JARCRR010000218.1 coordinate 3,635, forward strand.
CACCCTATGCAGCGTCTGTTGCTGGGTGATGTGGGTAGCGGCAAGACCATCGTCGCCGCACTCGCCGCGCTGCAAGCCATCGAGAACGGTTATCAAGTCGCCATCATGGCGCCGACGGAGATATTGGCCGAACAGCATTACCTCAAGTTGAGCGAGTGGCTGGTACCGCTCGGCATCGAACCGGTATGGCTCTCCGGCAGTTTGAAGAAGAAGGAGAAGACCGCCGCCGCCGAACGCATCGCGTCCGGCGACACGCTGCTCGCCATCGGTACCCATGCCCTGTTCCAAGCCTCGGTCGAATTCAACAAGCTCGGGCTCGTCATCGTGGATGAGCAGCACAAGTTCGGGGTGCAGCAACGCCTCTCCCTGCGCAACAAAGGCGACGAGCCGCATCAACTCATGATGAGCGCCACCCCCATCCCGCGCACCTTGGCGATGAGTTACTACGCCGACCTTGACGTGTCTGTCATCGACGAGCTGCCGCCCGGCCGCACGCCCATCGTCACCAAGCTGGTGAGTGATGCACGGCGCGACGAGGTATTCGAGCGCGTGCGTGCCGCTTGCTTGGCAGGCCGTCAGGCGTATTGGGTGTGTCCACTCATCGAGGAATCGGACGCACTGGAAGTGGAATTGCAGAACGCCATAGCGACGCATCAACAATTGACCGAGGCACTACCCGAACTGAATGTCGGCTTGGCACATGGCCGTTTACCGTCTGCGGAAAAAGCCGCTGTGATGGCGGCATTCAAAGCGGGTGAGTTGCACCTGCTGGTCGCCACCACCGTCATCGAAGTCGGCGTGGATGTGCCCAACGCCAGCCTGATGGTGATCGACCACGCCGAGCGCATGGGGCTGGCGCAACTGCATCAACTGCGCGGTCGCGTGGGTCGCGGTGCGGCAGAAAGTATGTGCGTGTTGTTGTTTATGCAGCCGCTTTCCGAGCTGGCGCGCGAACGCTTGAAAGTCATCTACGAGAACACCGACGGCTTCGTCATCGCGCAACAAGACTTACAATTGCGCGGCCCCGGCGAACTGCTGGGCGCACGGCAGAGCGGCGTGGCGATGTTGCGTTTCGCCGACCTGACCGAAGACGAAGACCTACTGGAACAGGCACGACTGACCGCAGACGAATTGCTGCGCGACGCACCCGATGTGGCGCGAGCACACCTACAAAGATGGATGGCGAACAAACATGACTTCTTGCAAGTCTGACCGATTCTGGAACGACATGACCTCGGGCTGCGATACCGCACTACACCCGTGGCTGCACGACCACGGCTCACTCACCCAACGCATCCAGCAACGCTGCGGCACCTTCGCTGTGCAACCCGTGCGCAGCGGCTTGGCACGCATCGCCTACGACGAATCTACTTTGCTTGGCATCGCACCGCATCAACTCGCCTACTCGCGTGAAGTGTTCCTGCATGCCGATGGCAAACCCGTGGTGTTCGCTCACAGCACCTGTGCACCCGAGCATCTGCGCGGCGCATGGAAAGCGATGGGCGGATTGGGCAATCGTTCACTCGGTTCTTTGCTGTTCACCCACCCATTGGTGGTACGCCAACCGCTGCACTTCAAAGCACTGCGCGCGCATCACCCGCTCTATCGCAGCGCCGCACAGACCTTGGGGATTGAGCCCGACATCTTGTGGGCGCGCCGCTCGCTGTTCACTCTGCATGGCGCACCGCTGTTGGTGACAGAGGTGTTCTTGCCGGAGATATTGAAGCTCAAGTAAGACCGCAGGTTAAAATGGCGACATGAAAATCGCCGAACGCCTCCGCCTCTACATCCAACTCACCCGCCTGCACCGCCCCATCGGCATTTTGCTTTTGCTGTGGCCGACGCTGTGGGCGGTGTGGATCGCAAGCCACGGACATCCTTCGTGGCTCGTCCTCGCCATCTTCACCCTTGGCACCGTGCTGATGCGCTCCGCCGGATGCGCGGTGAACGACTACGCCGACCGCCACATCGACAAGCATGTGAAGCGCACACAAGACCGCCCGCTCACCAGCGGCAAAGTGAGTGAACGCGAGACCTTGTGGCTGGCCATCGTGTTGGCACTGACAGCCTTCGCGCTCATCCTGCCGCTCAATCCGCTCACGTGGATATTGGCCTTCCCCGCCGTGTTCCTCGCCGCGAGTTATCCCTTCACCAAACGCTTCTTCGCCATCCCGCAAGCCTACCTCGGCATCGCCTTCGGCTTCGGCATCCCCATGGCGTTCGCCGCCACACTCGGCCACGTGCCGCCTGTCGCATGGGCGCTGCTGCTCGCCAACGTGTTCTGGGCCATCGCGTACGACACCGAATACGCAATGGTAGATAGGGACGACGACATTAACCTCGACATCCATTCATCCGCACTGTTCTTCGGCAAATACGATGTCATCGCCGTGATGGCGTGCTACCACCTCACCTTGCTGCTGCTGGCGATAGCGGGATTGATGGCAGACCTGGGACAACTCTACTTCGTCGGCTTGATCATCGCCGAGGGTATCGCCTGGTACCACTACACCCTCATCAAAGAAAGAAGCCGCGACAAATGCTTCGCGGCTTTCTTGCATAACAACTGGTTCGGGGCGGCGGTGTTTGCGGGAATAACGGCAGATTATTGGGTGAAGTGAAATCTCACTCCTGCTTGCCATCTAAACCCATCACCAAACCTTTACTGACACCCTCAATGGACACCGAAGATACAAAGCCGACTGATAAAGTCATGTGCCATTGCAGCGGCACCAAGCGCGACAATATTCAACAACTGTTCGCGCAAGGTTTGGATATACATGCCATTTCCAGATGGACGGGCGCACTCTCTGGCTGCGGAGGCTGCGAATGGGATATCGCAGATTTTTTGAAAGAGCTTGCCGAACAGAATGTCGCCAACTCGGAAGCTCCACTAGACTGAATTTCGACTAACTCATTTTTCTAATACGAGTGTGTCTGACTCGAATACTGCCCCCTAAACCGCAAGTCGCTTCGTCATCTCGCTCCGCTCACCCGCAAATTCCCCCGTGAGCACAAACCCCGTCATGTTGTTCTGCTCATCAAAGAATCCCATCTTCACGCCCTGACCCGATGCTAGCTCTTTCCATACGCCCACCGCATCGCGCGCCACAGGTGCGACGGCGACAGGATGCGCCGGCGTCTTCACCACCACGGGCATGGCGGGGAATCGCACTTTCGCCTCTTCACCGTTCAACACGCGTGCCAAGGCTCGGCCCGCATGCATGATGGGCAACACGAAGGGCTGTACCTTGCCTTGTATCTCGGCGCAATCGCCCAGCGCGAATATCGAAGCGTCACTGCTGCGCATTTGATCATCCACTACGATGCCGCGATTGATAGTGAGTCCTGCATCCTTGGCGAGTTGGGTGCGTGGTCGCAAGCCGACGGCGGAGATGACGAGGTCGGCGTTCAGCGTGCTGCCATCGGCAAGGGTGAGTGCGTAGCCTGCGGCGGCTTTTTCCATGCGTTGGATGGAGGTGCCGAAGCGCCATGTCACGCCGAGATGTGCCAACGGTTGCAGCAATTGCTTGCCTGCTTGTTCCGGCATCAGGCTGGCAAGGGGGTAGGCACCGGGATCGATGACGGTAACGGCGTAACCCGCAGCCACCCAGTCGTTGGCGAATTCGCAACCGATGAGTCCGCCACCCATGATGGCGATGGACTTCACCCCATTCAATGCCTCACGCAACTTGGCGTAATCGGCAAGATCGTTCACTGACATCACTTCATTCGCGGCATCACCTTGCAGGGGGATGCGAATGGGATCGGCACCCAGCGCCAACACCAGCTTGTCGTAGTGCAGCGTGCCCGATGTGGTGTCCAATCTCTTATCCGCACGATGGATGGCGCCAACCTCGGTATGCGCAAGCAATTGAATATCAAGTTGCTTTGCCATCTCCGCTGCCGGAGTGAGCGCCAGACTCGCCGCGTCCTTGTGTTGTACAAACGCATTGGACAGCATGGGCTTGGAGTAGTAATCGCCACTGTCGCGCGACACCAAGGTGATGGGGATGTCGCGGTTCAGTTTGCGCAATTCTCGGATGACGGTGTAACCCGCCAATCCGCTGCCCAATACAACGATGGGGCTCATAGTCTGCCTCACTCTTCCAACAGGCTACGCAACATCCACGCATTCTGTTCGTGTACCTGCATACGTGCAGAGAGCAGATCGACGGTGGGTTGATCACCCGCCTTCTCCGCGATGGGGAGTACTTCGCGTGCGGTACGCACGACGGCCTCTTGTCCATCAACCAGTTTCCGGATCATCTCTTTGGCATTGGGCACGCCGTCACTGTCTTTGATGCTGGTAAGTGCGGCGAACTGTTGGTAGCTGCCCGGTGCGGGATGACCCAGCGCGCGGATGCGTTCGGCCAGCATGTCCACCGCGTTCCACGTCTCGGTATATTGCGTCATGAACATCAGGTGCAAAGTCTGGAACATCGGCCCCGTGACGTTCCAATGGAAGTTGTGCGTCTTAAGGTACAGGGTGTAGCTGTCCGCCAACATGCGCGACAGTCCGTCCGCTATCTTGCTGCGGTCTTTTTCCGAGAGACCGATGTTGATACTGGATACTTTTGCTTTGCTCATGATGTTCTCCTTCGTTTAACTACTGGCTTAGACCTCGACCATCTCGAAGTCGGCCTTAGCCACTCCGCAATCCGGACATGCCCAGTTCTCTGGAATATCCGCCCATGCCGTACCGGGTTTGATTCCTTCATCCGGCAAGCCCGCTTTTTCGTCGTAGATGAATCCGCACACCACACATTGCCAAACTTTCATGTCGTTCTCCTTGATCTAGTCGTTCGTTCAAGCCGCTACTTTTGCCAACACGGCGCGATATTGATTGGCATGGCGTTCTTCCACCTTGGCCAGTGCGGCAAATCGCTTCGCCGCTTTTTCTAACGTGGCCTTGAACATCTCGGCGTGTTCTTTCGATTCGCCGATCTGCTGCTTGATCTCGGCCGTGGCGGCAGCGTGCCCTTCTTGCTGCGCAACCTTGAGGAAGCCGGGGTACATCTCGGTGTACTCGTAGGTCTCGCCCTCGATGGCCATCTGCAGGCAACGCTGTGTGCTCATCTCCGACTTTGGATACAGCAGATCGAGATGGCCCAGCGCGTGCATCACTTCTTGTGCGGCGGTCTCTTCGAACACGCGTGCGACTTCTTCGTGACCTTCGGCGCGGGCGATGGCGGCGAAATAACGGTATTTCGTGTGTGCCATCGATTCGCCGGCGAAGGCTGCTTCGAGATTGGCGTGTGTCTTGATATCGGGTCTTTGCATGGCGTTCTCCTTGTTTGGTTGATCGGTGACGCGTCGGCCACGGACGCAATTTAGGCTTTAGCCACTCATCAATCCAATTGATTGTTCAAAGCGATGTGATTTATTATTCAAATCACTGGAGGCAACATGACACTCAACGAACTTCGCTTCATCGTGGCCGTGGCGCAGGAGCGCAACTTCCGCCGCGCAGCGGAGAAGGCTTTCATCAGCCAGCCTGCGCTGTCGCTGGCGATACAGAAGCTGGAAGAAGAGCTGGGGCTAAAGATATTCGAGCGCGGCAAGAACGATGTCACCGTCACGCCCATCGGCTCGGCCATCGTGGAACAGGCACAGCGTGTGCTGGAAGAAGCGGAGCGCATCCGCGAGATCGCCGCGCAAGGCAAGAACCAACTCTCCACCCCGTTGCGCATCGGCATCATCCACAGCGTGAGTCCTTATCTGCTGCCCGACCTCATCCCCGCACTGCGCAAGGTCGCTCCGCAGATGGCGCTAGAAGTGGAAGAGAACATCACCGCGAATCTGGAGGTACTGCTGCGTAACGGCAAGTTGGACGTCATCATCATCGCGCTACCGTTCGGCGATGCCAGCATCCTCACCCACCCTCTGTATGACGAGCCGTTCGAGGTGGTGGTGAACAACGACCATCACTGGGCAGCACGGCGCAGCATCAAAGCCCTCGAACTAGCGGAAGAAAAAGTGTTGCTGTTGGACTCGGGACATTGCTTCAGCAACCAAGTGGCCGAGGCCTGCCCCGATGTCACGCGTCGTGGTACTAGCCCGCAGCAAGGCACTTCGCTGGAGACCATCCGCAACATGGTCGCCTCCGGCATGGGCATCACCGTGCTGCCAGCCTCGGCCAACAGTGCACGCTACCGCAGCCGCTTGCTCACCGTCATCCCCTTCGCCAAACCGATACCGTCACGGCGCATCGCTCTGGCATGGCGCAAGAGTTTCGCACGCACACAAGCCATAGCAGCACTGGCTGAAGCCGTCGGCCTTGCCAAGATCACTGGCATCACCCATCTGGAGTGAACATGAGTCCACAACCCTATCGCCAAAATCCTTTACTACGCATGAGCTACAGCCTCATCGCGCCGCTGTACGATATGGTCATCGAACGTCCGATGCGTGCGGCACGCAAACGCTCCCTCGCTGCACTGCCAACCGACACACCTCAGAAGGTGCTCATCAGTGGTGTGGGCACGGGGCTCGATCTGCCTTATCTGCCCGCGTTACATCACTACAGCGCACTCGATTTCAATCCGGCGATGTTGTCACGCGCGAAGTCGCGCAACGAGATGTTGGAGATGGAGTTCGTGCTGGGCGACAGCATGAATCTGCCGTATGCGGATGCACAGTTCGACCACGTGGTGTTGCATCTCATCGTGGCGGTCGTACCCGAGCCGCAAAAATGTCTGAGCGAGGCGGCACGTGTGCTCAAGCCAAGCGGCACGATATTGCTCTTCGATAAATTCCTGCAACCGAACCAGCACGCGCCCTTGCGCCGTCTCCTCACACCTTTATCGCGCCGCATGGCCACGCGCATGGACGTGGTATTCGAAGAGGTATTGCGCGCCGCACCTGAGTTGGAAGTCATCAGCGATGTCCCGATGTTGGGCGGCGGCTGGTTCCGGGGAATCTTATTGCGCAAGGCAGCGGCTTCCTAGCAACCTTCTGTATCGATGTTTCCCCGCAACTGCACACTCATCCTTGACGGGCCGGAAAGCCAGTCATCTATTTCGTGAAATCAGATGAAACTCGCTTCGCATGAGTAATACAATTCACTCCGTTGAAGTTGGCGTCAAAAGTCACCGGCACACACCACACCGTTGATGTGGTCCAGCGTGAATGATGTTTTCTTTGCAGGTTTGTACAAAGATCGCATCGACATTCAGGCGCAAGAAGGGAGATAGCTTTGCAACCTACCGACACCACCAATCCGGCCTATTTCCACAAGGTCGTCGATTGTCAGTGGGCCTGCCCGGCTCACACCCCCGTCCCCGAATACATACGCCTGATCGGCCAGGGTCGCTACAGCGATGCCTACATGATCAACTGGGTGTCCAATGTCTTCCCCGGCGTCTTGGGTCGCACCTGTGATCGCCCGTGCGAACCGGCCTGTCGCCGTGGCCGCGTCGAAGAGAACAATTCCGTGAAGCCCGAGCCCGTTGCCATCTGCCGTTTGAAACGCGTGGCCGCCGATAACAAGGATGATGTCAAAGCGCGCATGCCGAGCATTGCGCCGCGCAACGGTAAACGCATCGCCTGTGTAGGCGCCGGGCCTGCCTCGCTTACCGTAGCGCGCGATTTGGCACCGCTGGGTTACGAAGTGACCGTATTCGATGGCGAAGCCAAAGCGGGGGGATTCATCCGCTCGCAGATCCCGCGATTCCGTTTGCCCGAAGCTGTCATCGATGAAGAGACTGGCTACATCTTCGATCTGGGCGTGCAGTTCAACAGCGGCCAGCGCGTCGAATCCATGCGTACCCTGCTGGGGCAAGGTTATGACGCGATATTCGTGGGCAGCGGTGCACCGCGCGGACGCGACCTCGACGTACCGGGTCGCAAAGAAGCGGCGGCCAACATCCATATCGGTATCGACTGGTTGGCCTCGGTCTCCTTCGGCCACATCACCAGCGTCAGGGAACGCGTAATCGTGCTGGGCGGTGGCAACACGGCCATGGACTGCTGCCGCTCGGCGCGGCGCATGGGCGGTAAGGATGTAAAGGTGATCGTGCGCAGCGGCTTCGAAGAGATGAAAGCCTCGCCGTGGGAAAAGGAAGACGCGCAACATGAAGGCATCCCTATCCTGAATTTCCATGTACCCAAATCCTTCGAGCACGAGAACGGCAAACTCACCGGCATGACTTTCGAGATCGTGCGCGCCGAATACGATGCCAAAGGCAAACGTTCTTTGATCCCGACCGGCGAACCCGATGTGCTGGTGCCGTGCGATGAGGTTCTGGTGGCGGTGGGGCAAGAGAACGCCTTCCCGTGGATAGAGCGCGATTGCGGTATCGCCTTCGACAAGTGGGGATTGCCGGTGCTGGGCGAGGGTACCTTCCAATCGACATTGCCCAAGGTGTTCTTCGGCGGCGATGCCGCCTACGGCCCCAAGAAC
>JARCRR010000219.1 GCA_029850565.1 Gallionella sp.
GCGAGGTCTATAACGAGTTGCGCTTTGAACAAGTTTCTGTCGTTGTCGTTGATTTCGACATGCCCAGCATAGACGGGCTCCAATTTTGCAGAGAAATCAAAAATCCGCACATCAAAAAGGTTCTTCTAACGGGTAAAGCCGACGAGAAGACGGCAATCAAAGCATTCAACGAGGGACTAATCGATCGCTTTATTCTGAAACAAGACAAGGATGCCATCGAGAACCTTAATCAGTCCATCCTCGAATTGCAGCGCGAATACTTCAGCCAGTCAGAGCGAATGCTTGCGGATGCGCTCAGCATAGGAAAACACTCCTTCCTGCGCGATTCGATATTCGCAGAAAGATTCTGGGATATCTGCGAAAGACTGAACATCGTCGAGTACTACTTGTGCAGCGAGCCGGACGGTATCCTGATGCTAGATGCAGAAGGCACTTCCAGTCTGCTCTTGCTTCCAAGTGAGGACGACATCCTCAGCCAATACGAAATCGCATACGAACAAGGTGCGCCGCAGGAGTTGCTGGATCTGCTGAAGAGCAATCAGGTAGTACCCTATTTCTGGCAGACGGGCGGACATTACGTGCCCGAATGTCACGACTGGCGCAGATTCCTATACCCCGCGACCGAGTTCAAGGGTAACCAATGGTACTGCTATACCATCGTCAACCATCCGCCTTTGCATAAAACGGATGTCGTATTTCCTTACAGACAATTCCTGAATGATCTTGACCAGTTAAAATGGACCGGCACCGCAATGTCCTGATGCGACAGTCTTCAGCCAGAGCCTTGTCTGATTTGCAATCTATTTGATTTGAATGAGCGAAGCATTCCTCCTTTCCACAGGAGGAATGCATTGTGCCAACGCTGTCTGCATTCAAGCCAAGGCAGCTTCCTTATGTTCCGCACTAACCAATAAGCCTGCGGGTGATTTTGCCCCCCGGTTACGACGAGTAGATGGCCAATTTTCCAGATCGACCTCGTTGCGAATATCGGCACACACTCGAACTATCCGGTCCAGCTCCGACTCCGTCAGAGAGCTATTCACCGAGAACCGTATGATCGCCCGATTTTTGGGGGTGGCTGGTGCGAAGAACGCCGAACCGAATATGCCTCGACTCTCTAACGCATCCTTCAGTTTTATCGTTTGTCGCTCCGTTCCGGACTCCAGAGAAATGATTTGTGACTCACTACCGTTCAGGTTATATCCCAATGCACTGATATGGAATCGCAAATATTCTGCATTGGCATGGAGTTTCTCTCGACGCCAACCTTCAGTCTGAATAACGGTTAAAGTGGCATTTAGTCCTTCAATTTCATGTGGCAACAATGTTGAACTGAAGATTGCTGGATTCGATTCAAATGCAAAATAATTTCCGAATCGCTCAGAACATGTGATGAACCCCGCCCTACCTGAAAACGCTTTGGCAAGGCTAGCGGTCCGAAAATGAACGCGATCCTCAAGCCCTAAGTAAGAAACCAATCCCTCACCATGATTGCCATGTGTTCCCAGCGAGTGCGACTCATCCACCACCAGAACACAACCATGTGCTTCAGCCAAATTCACGATGCCTTGCAAGGGACAGAGGCTACCGTTCGTGCTGTATACCGAATCCACTACGATCACTCCAGGGCCATGTTTGAGTAACTGTCTTTCCAAGTGATTAAGATCGTTATGATGAAACATCACCGCCTCAGCTCGTGCGCTATGCGCCCCCTCCCAAAGTGACATGTGGGCCAACATATCAATATAGACAGGGGTCTGCGCATCCGCGATAGATTGAATCAGGCCGGTATTGGCACACCATCCCGACTGACACAAGATACCGCGCTCAGCCCCCATGAAGTTCGCTAGGCGTTGCTCAAAACGTTGCTGCGGTGAATCGCCATGCAGAAATACTGCCGACATCAACATACATCCCCCTTCTGACAGCAATACTTCACTTTGGCTATTCCGAATATCAGGGTGTGTTGATATCGCCAAATAGTCGTTACTCATCAACTGAACTGAATCCGCGTCTGGTTTCATGCCGTGCAATAGGTTGCGACCTCCCCATAGCTCTTGGACTCTGTCTCGATAATGTCTGTTGATACGTCTCTCCAGGAAGTTGGGTTCTTTAGCCGATGGGAAAACATGAGGCAGATTCAAGTTGCTTGCATTGCTTTTCACGACGCTCTCCTTGTGGTGGTAAGTAAAAAATTGGGCGAATCCGAATCAATGCTATAAAAAAACCTAATCACGACTTTCCCGATAATTTTCTTTGTGACACGGCATGGCTTGATATCGATCAACTCCGCTTGCAGACTGTTCATAGCCATATTGCAAATGTTGATTCTAGCTAACTAAACCACCTATCAGTTCTGCTAGGTTCATATTCGTCTCATTTTGAGTAGCATCCATTAGCCAGCCTCACCACGGCCTGATGCCTCTCAACACAATCCAAGGATTCACATTGATGTCTATTTTCGTGAACGCTATCCCCCTGCTCATCGCCTTTGGGCCGTTTTTCCTTGCTACCGCAGCTATTGTCCAGTGGAAGAAACGATCAGCTATCTTTCTTCGAAACAATCCCCTCAACAGAGACATGCTCAGAAGTCCCGGTGAGACATTGCGGGCTGAAGTCGAAGAGGTCAATCTCGATATCACGGGTTACCTTACTGTATTGATCACAATGCCTCTGCTGCTGTACAGCATGCTTGTATCGATGATGTTCTTCAACGGAGCATCTACTGTAAGTACCCAAATGATCGTTTTCTACGCGTTGGTTGGTATCGCGTGCATCGGTTATCTCGCCTACAAAATCGTCGGGCACGTAAAACGCAAACGTAACCTTACCTTGGGCTTGGAAGCCGAATTGTCGGTTGGGCAGGAGTTGAATGAATTGATACGAGACGGCGCTTGGGTATTTCACGATTTTCCTGCCAATGGATTCAACATCGACCATGTCGTTATCAGTACGAAAGGGGTGCTGGCGATAGAAACTAAAGCTCGAAGCAAGCCGACTAATGGCGATGGGAAATCTACAGGGTGGGAAGTGATTTATGACGGAACGTCGCTCGCTTTTCCGGGGTGGACTGAGTCTGAGCCACTAGCTCAAGCAGCACGACAAGCGGAGTGGTTACAACAGTGGCTCAACAGTGCGCTAGGGGAGTCCGTCGCAGTAAAGCCGATCTTGGTGTTGCCCGGCTGGTTTGTAAAACTGGCAAATCCGAAAGGGATTTTCGTATTCAACGGCAAAAAGCCTCAAGTGCTATTTCAATACAGCCAAGAGGTACTTTCACCCACTCTAGTTAGTCGCATCGTCCACCAGATAGATCAGCGGTGCAGAAACATCAAACCTACTTGAGAATACAAGGCCACTCGCATTCCGTTCTGCATCTCGACAGATTCTAATCAACCCATTGATCACCGAGCTCTCAAAGGTGTCATAGACGATTATCGATCAATCCGTTTCGACAGAATCGATCATATCTTTAATGAAAACGCATCGGTGTATTGCCGCTGGCAGAGACATTGAGCATGCTCTGGACAGAAAAACTCAATGATGCTCAAATCGCTTTGCTGACAAATAGTATGGGTATCTTGGCTGGCGTTCTGGGCAATGTGGTGATGGAGGTTGGTGATGAGCGCATTAATGGAAAACGAGATCATCCAGTACTTAAAAAAACACGGGGAAAGTCTTGATGCTGACATTGCCAAAGACATTGGGCTTCCACTTTCCCAAACGGTTACTCAATTAACTGAACTGACTGTCAAGGGATACATCATGTCTTACCACTCTACCAAGTTTGATCATGGAAAGAAGGTTGAGGGATTGCGGTGCCGAATTGCTGGTTATATACCTCCTGCGGCCCCCGGTAGAAAATCAACGAAGGTACAGTTGAAGTTGTCCTAGATCGAACTCGTGGGATGACATCAATGAGGGAGGTGATGGGGCGATTCGCATCTGCTTTGCTGCTGCCGGTTTTAGTGGATGGCGCACCAATCAGTTCTTTGCGATTCATTGTGTCCTCCCCTTGGTGTGTTGAAAAATCGTCTCAAGTCGTTGTAGAAAATCTAGAGGATATCAAGGGGAATGAATATCTATATCTCTGTAAAGCCCGTCATGCGTGGCATATATGAATCCACTAATATTTTAAATCGCGAGGTAAAGTGCTTATCACCTGCCCTCCAGCATAAGCGCAGGGTTAGAGCCTTTTCTTCCGTGCGTGTGCATGAAGCAGCCATTCGGCAATGGTGCCCATAAACTGAATGGCGGCCCTTGCCTCGACATCGGTGATGTTTGTCAGCCACGGGCGACCGTGACCAGTACCTAGTTTATTGCGCATAGCGTTGACCCCGCATGCTAGGCTGAACATGGCACGCTCGGCCTTGCATTGAGGCGGCTCACCCGGTTGGATTGGGTGATGCGGCGTAGCAAGATCGATTGCGACAAAGGTCATGCCAAGCAACCCTTCGAAGTTTACTCCCTGAGGATAGCTTCCATTACGCTCGACTAGTATGTGAGCCGCAGTTGCCTCTAATAGGTCTTTGCTGGTGCCCGCAAGTAGCGCCGCATCTTCGGCACCGCGTTTAGCGCGGCGAATGTACGATTCAAGAGCTACAGATAGGGCAGCGCCAGAT
>JARCRR010000220.1 GCA_029850565.1 Gallionella sp.
TACCCTAAAGGACTTCATCTGGTGGTCTGGCTTGAGTGCGGGCGAGGCGCGCGCCGGGTTCGAAGACATCAAGTCGAGATTGGTGTCGGAGACGGCGGGTAAGACCGTCTATTGGATGTCACCCGACATCTCTCTACCCGAAGACAAGGCGGGTGCATTCGCACTACCCGGTTTCGACGAATACATCCTGGGCTACCAGGACCGCAGCGCCGTGCTTGATGCGCAACACGCGGAGAAGATATGCCCCGGCAACAACGGCATGTTCGCTTCGACCATCCTCATCGAAGGCAAAGTAATAGGGACGTGGAAGCGCACCATCAAGAAGAACTCCGTCGCCATCACAGCCGTACCCTTCACCAAATTGAGCAAGGCAAAGCAGGGCGCATTCCAGCAAGCGGCAGAGCGATATGCTGAATTCATGGGTTTGCCCGCCGCGGTGATATGAACGACCCTGTCGACCAATTCATCGAGATTGCCCCGGACTCGCCTACGCAGAAAGCCGTCGTCCCGCAAGACAAGGGCAACAAACGATCCATCGCCACGATCGAGTACGAGTTGTTGAGCAGCAAGCCTTACTGCTACACCCTAGCCGAGTTGAAGTTCGTCACCCACGTGCTGCGCAAGCAGATATCCGCGGCTGATTTGAAAGCGCATCGCCAACAGATTTGGGATGACTGCTTCGCCAAACCCTACGCCTGCATGCGCGCCTCGCCGCTGACCAAGCAATACGGCTGGGGAGCGCATTACGACGCGCAGGGCAAGATCGCCATCTATGCTGTCGAAAGCAAGGAATATCAACGCTTCGTCAACGACAAGAAGCTCAAGAAATATGCCGCCATGCGCAGCAAGCGTGCGTGATGTTTTGTCCTTCTGCTTTCCCTCTCGCTGCTTTATCATCACCGCGTACTCACCACTAGAAGGCGCGACGCATCGTGTTCAAACTCTTCAGTGAAAGACCCGACCATCCGATGTACGACCTGGAAGAGGCGCAACGTCTGCTGGCTGAGCTGCCGGAAGAAGATATCCCCAAGTCGCTGGAAGAGATCACCTTCTGGCTGGATTCGATCAAGACCGCCGCGGGCTTCACGAACGAGCTGCGCAGCGCCGTCATCATGCTGTTGGATGAAGCGGGACAGGCGCGCCTGAAAGAGCTGTTGGGCCGCTATCTGGATGCACCGCATCTGCACGATTTCCAAGGGCTGCGCCAGTGGCAGTGCATCCATGCTTTCGCGCAGACTCTGTCCGCAGCTTATGCCGCTGTCATTGTCGAATGTCGGCAAGCGGAAAAGATATCGTTCGAACTCAAAGAAAAACTGCCGCTGATCTGCGTGCGCCAGTTGCGCGCTGCTTCCGAGCAGATGAATCTGGAGTTGCTGCGTTACATCGAGGTCGATCCCGTCGTGTGGCAACAACTGTGTGCGTGCTACCGATTCGCCGAGTCCGTGCAGTGCACCGAGACGAACGTGTTCGCCTATCACGGGCACGCGGTGCATACCAACCCGCAACGCGAGATGTTGCGCGCCTTGGTGCTCTATATCTCCTCGACGGACACGCTCGCCGCCGACCAGGTCGAGGTGAGTTATCGCATCGCGGGCCGCCTCGCCAGCTTCTTTGACATGAGGACGACAGCAGATGCAAGCTGCCCCTATGTGTTCGACCTCGCGGCGGATGCACCGCCGCACAGAGCTGTGAGCGACCAAAGCGCCACGCCGACATCGCGTTACTTCGGCACGGCAAGAGCCTTGCCCGCGCTACAGCGCATCATCGATCAATACGAGAACGACCCCGCGTGGCAAGAGCGCCGCTTCGGCAGCGAATTCACACCCGCCGGCAAACTCACCGTGCTCAAGCACCTGACGACCTATTGGGCGACAGAACCGCCGCACCGGCATATGGAAGCCAGAAGCATCGATGCCAGCATTGACGTGGCGCACGGCTTCCGCGTCATCAGCCAGATCGTGACGCACATCGACGCGGGTAGCGATGCCGAGAAAGATGTCGATACCGCACGCGCAAAGATAGGTCTCACCGCTGCCGCTGCCGTCGAATACACCACCGAGGTGTGGCATATCACCGAGTTGAGTGCGACAAGTGTGGGCGCGATGCTTACGGGAACGCAGGGAGAGTGGATCAAGATCGGCGACCTGTGTGCTGTCAAGCCGCAGAACGGGCCAACATGGTGGGTCGGCATGGTGCGGCGGCTGCACACCGATAGCGCCGGCAAGATACACGTCGGCATCGAACTGCTCACCAAGCGTCCCACTTCGGTATGGCTGCGTGTGCTGGGCAAAGGAGCAGAGCTCACATCCAACTGGGAGAGCAGCTCCGGCTCGTTCAGCTACGACTACCTGCCCGTCATCCTGCTGCCGGATGAATACAATGCCTACTTGCACGCCACTCTGCTCATGGAATCGGGCCGCTTCGTGGCCGATGCGATCTACCAAATGATGATGGGCGAGAAGAGCCGCGACATCAAACTCACCAGGCTCATCGCCGAGGGGGAAGATTTTGAGCAGGTGGGATTCGAGTGGCTGGAATAAGTCACCCGTACGACCAAACCATCGGCTTGTGGTGCGGGAATAAAGTATCTGTGAACGGTTCATCCGGCAAAGGCCGACGCAACGAATGATTGGAGGTGACCTCTTGAATATTTCTGACCTACCCAACTTCGGTCCCAAGTCACAGCAGATGCTTGAACAAGCGGGTATCAAGACGGTCGAGCAACTGCGCGAACTGGGCGCAGTGAGGGCTTTTGTTCAAATCAAACGCTCCGGCGCTGCATCAAGTTTGAATCTGCTGTGGGCGATGGAGGGCGCGCTGTCGGGCAGGCATTGGCAGATGGTGGCGAAACATGACCGTCTGCGCCTGTTGTTGGAACTGGAGGATGTTGAAAAGGGGGGGCTGTAATGGAGAATCCTGCACGCATGACAAGGGAACGCTACACTATGCCCGATTTCATTCGCGACGCGTTGACCAAGAGGAAGCTTACCGCCGCTTACGATGCGCGTCCGCCGTACCAGCGCAACGACTACATCGGCTGGATCACGCGCGCCAAGCTCCCCGAGACGCAACAGAAGCGCCTGGCCCAGATGCTGGAAGAACTGGCGAAAGGCGATGTGTATATGAAAATGGCCTATCGGGGAAAGAGGTGATGCGGAATGAGATAGGCGATTCTGCTCCCTCAAGTGATTTTGATCATCAGACGCAGTCGGTGTTTATTTTGTTTTATGCACTATCGGTGCACTTCGGGAGCTAAGGCATGGCTCAGTCAGGTATCCTTGGCAAAAGGGGCGCAGATCGTTACCTTGGTTGCTACTTGTGATTCCAGACATGGTAAGCGTCCCCGTATTTTCATCAGAAACTCGAATGGAAAAACTGATTTCAACCGAAGATGGATTGACTTTATGGTCGGAGGCATTTGGTAAGCCTACTGACAGCCCCGTATTGCTGATCATGGGTGCAATGAATCAGGGAATATTCTGGCCGGATGAATTCTGTCAAGAACTGGCGCAATCAGGCAATTTTGTTATCCGGTACGATCATCGCGATACTGGAAAATCTTCGACGGTTGATTTTCAAAAACAGCCATACGATTTGAACGTACTCATGCAAGATGCCTTGGCCGTGCTGCATGGGTATAAGGCCAAGAAGGCTGTGATTGTAGGGCTCTCCATGGGGGGGTACATCGCTCAGCTCATTGCGATTAATTCACCGAGTATCGTGGGTCGACTAGTATTGATTTCAACAACAGCCGACCATCGCCCTTACATGGCTGCAACAATGGGGCTGGGAAATAAGGATTTCAGCCTTCCCGCTCCGGAAGACAAGCTGCTAGATTACATTCGCGCCACAGTAGCCAATCCACCCAAAACAGTTTTGGAAGTGGAAGAGAATTTGATCCAGGGCTGGGCAATCACATACGGTGGAAAGAGGGCCGCTCCCACAGAGCAGATTGCCAAGACGCTAAGGCTTTGCGCGCAACGTTCTATCAACCCATCAACCGGTTACAACCATGCATTGGCTGTTTCAGCTTCTCCAGACCGCCTCGAATCTATCAAGCTAATTCAGGCTCCAACCCTGATTATTCACGGCAAATATGACGCACTACTGCCATTGGCTCACGCCGAGTACCTTGCGAAGAACATCCCGAAATCTCAACTCGTGATATTGGAAATGGGGCATTCGTTCATGTGGTCATGGTCGAATGAAGTTCTATCCAACATAGTAAAATTTGTGAAAAGCTGAAATTGCATGCAGTTGAAAACTATCTACTGACAATCTACTTAGGGTCGATTGCCAAAGTTCACTTAATGCCGATTGGGTAGAATGTCTCCTATGCCCAACCTCAAGATCGCCACTTACAATATCCATAAAGGTTTCTCGCAATTCAACCG
The DNA here is from genome assembly GCA_029850565.1 of Gallionella sp. GTDB lineage: Bacteria > Pseudomonadota > Gammaproteobacteria > Burkholderiales > Gallionellaceae > Sideroxyarcus. The sequence continues at coordinate 4,395 of JARCRR010000220.1, forward strand.
CCGTGTGGTGATGCACGAGTTGCGCGAGAAATTGCGCGAGCTGGATGCGGACATCGTGTTCTTGCAGGAAGTGCAGGGAGAGCATGCGCATCATGCGCAACGTCATGCCGCCTATCCTGAAGGTCCGCAGTATGAGTTTCTGGCCGATGAGGTTTGGGGGTATCACGCCTATGGCATGAATGCAGTCTACGAGGCCGGGCATCACGGCAATGCCATCCTCAGTCGTTACCCCATCCTGCAGACCCGCAACAGAGATGTGTCGGCGCATCGTTTCGAGCAGCGCGGCCTGTTGCATTGCGAGATCGATTTCAAGGGGCAGTCCGTACATAGTTTCTGCGCGCACTTCGGACTGTTCGCCAAAGGCCGTCGCACGCAGATGAATGCGTTGATAGAACACGTGCGGGGCGAGGTCGATCCGAGTGCTCCTTTGGTCATTGCGGGCGATTTCAACGATTGGCGCGATCAGTTGAGTCAAGAGTTTGCGAGTGAATTGGGTGTCCAGGATGTCTTCCATATCGGACATGGCAAGCTTGCACGCAGCTTCCCTTCTGCCTTTCCGATGTTCAAACTCGACCGCATCTACGTGCGCGGTTTTGCAGTCGACCATTGCCAGGTATATGGCGGACGAAGTCTGTCCGATCATGCGGCACTGCTCGCGGAGTTACGCAAGATATGAGCCGCACGTTCCAGATCGGCCGCAACAAATTGACGCTGCTGCAGAACGGCACGCATTTCTTTCCGCAATTGTGCGCGGACATCGATGCGGCGAAGCACCACGTCTATTTGGAGACCTATATCTTTGCGGCGGACGAGACGGGGCGTTTGGTGTCTCAGGCTTTGCAACGCGCAGCACATCGCCATGTCACGGTGCGCTTGTTGTTGGATGGTATCGGCTCGGCAGAGTTGCCGTCGGCATGGGTGGACGATTTGCGCACGGCCGGGGTCGAGGTGCAGTGGTTCAGGCGCGAAACAGGATTGTTCAATTTCAATCGCTTCCGCCTGCGTCGTTTGCATCGCAAGCTGTCGGTGATCGACGGCGAGACGGCTTATGTGGGCGGCATCAACATCTTGAACGACATCCCCGCGGGGGAAGATTTCGATGCGCCGCGTCTGGATTACTCTGTACGTATCCAAGGTGCGTTGGCGCAGCGGGTGCAAGAGGAGATGCGCACGCTTTGGTCGGTGATCCAGCGTGCGACATTGAGAAAACGCATAGGACGACTGGGTTCGCGCTTGCGCAATTTGACGCGAGATAAGGTGAAAACCAGCGTCGAACTGATGCTGCGCGACAACGTGGGACATCGCCGTGACATCGAGCATGCCTATCTGCAAGCCATCGCCCAGGCGCAGCACGAGATCGTGTTGGCCAACGCCTATTTCCTGCCGGGTCGCGGCATACGCAAGGCCCTGCAAGAGGCCGCACAGCGCGGCGTGCGTGTGGTGCTGCTATTGCAAGGCCGCGTCGAATATCGCTTGCAGCATTACGCCACTATGTTTCTCTACCAACGATTGATGGATAGCGGCGTCGAGATCTACGAGTATCGCGACAGCTATCTGCATGCGAAGGTCGGTGTGGTGGATGGCGAGTGGGCAACGGTGGGTTCTTCCAATCTTGACCCCTTGAGTCTGATGCTGGCACGCGAGGCGAATCTGGTGGTGCGCGATGATGCGTTCGCCAAGGTCTTGCATGCGAGTCTGATGCGCGCTATCCACAACTCCGCCGTGCGCGTGGAGCATAGCCGGTTGAAGCCTGTCTCCGCGCTCCTGGCGAGGATCAGTTACGGCCTGATCCGCTGGGCGGTGAATTTGCTGGGCTTATCCAAGGAGCATTGACGTTCGCGCTTATAATGCCGTCCTGATTCGTCGTTCGACTTGCCATGCGCTCACACTCTTCTCATTCTTCATCAGTTCCGACCCGTACCGACTGGCGCGTGATCCGCAGCCTGTTGCCGTATCTGCTCGAATTCAAATGGCGCGTCACTTTCGTCGTGCTGTTGCTGATCGCCTCCAAGCTGGCGAACGTGGTCGTGCCGCTGGCACTCAAAGAGATCGTCGACGCGATGAGCAAGCCGCAGGCGATGCTGGTCATCCCGATGTTCCTCATCATCGGCTACGGTTTGCTGCGTTTGTTCAGCACTTTGTTCGGCGAGTTGCGCGATGCGTTGTTCGCCAAGGTCACGCAACGCGCCATCCGCCGGGTGGCGATTCAAGTGTTCGAACATCTGCACAGTCTGAGCCTGCGCTTTCATCTGGAGCGTCAGACGGGCGGGGTGTCGCGTGACATCGAGCGCGGGACGCGCGGCATCAGCTTCCTGCTCACCTTTTTGCTGTTCAACATCCTGCCGACCTTGCTGGAGATCGGGCTGGTGGCGGCGATCCTGTTCGTCAAATACAACCCGTGGTTCGCCATCATCACCTTTGCCACGCTGGTGCTCTATATCGCCTTCACGTTGACCATCACCGAGTGGCGCATGGTGTTCCGCCGCACCATGAACGACAAGGACTCCAAAGCGAATACGCGCGCCATCGACAGTCTCATCAATTACGAGACCGTGAAATATTTTGGCAACGAAAAGTACGAGGTAGCGCGCTACGACGAACAGATGAAGGATTGGGAATTTTCCGCGGTGAAAAACCAGACCTCGCTGGCGGCGCTCAACGCGGGACAGAGCATCATCATCGCGGTCGGTGTGACCTTGCTCATGCTGTTGGCGGCGGACGAAGTGGTGAAGGGCAGCATGACGGTCGGCGATCTGGTGCTGGTCAACGTATTCATGCTGCAACTCTACATGCCGCTGCATTTCTTGGGCTTCGTCTATCGCGAGATCAAGAACGCGCTGGCGGATATGGAGAAGATGTTCCGCTTGTTGGATGCGAACCGCGAGATCGAAGATGCTAAAGATGCGCCGTCTCTCCAGTTGGATAAGGCGATGGTTCGCTTCCAGGGGGTGGATTTCTCTTACGACCCCATGCGACAAATATTGCACGGTGTCGATTTCGACATCCCCAGCGGACATACGCTGGCAGTCGTCGGTGCAAGCGGGGCAGGGAAGTCGACCTTGTCGCGCCTGCTGTTCCGTTTTTATGATGTGGATTCGGGTTGCATCTCAGTCGACGGTCAGGATATTCGCAACGTGACACAGAGCAGTCTGCGCGCAAGCATCGGAATTGTGCCGCAGGACACCGTGTTGTTCAACGACACCATCTATTACAACATCGCTTACGGCAATCCGAAGGCGACGCGCGAAGAAGTATTGCGCGCAGCGCAATCGGCACATATCCATCAATTCATCGAATCGCTCCCGCAGGGGTACGAGACCATGGTGGGCGAACGCGGCTTGAAACTCTCCGGTGGCGAGAAACAACGCGTGGCCATCGCGCGTGCCGTCTTGAAGAACCCCGCCATCCTCATCTTCGACGAGGCCACTTCCGCCTTGGATTCCAAGTCGGAGAAAGCCATCCAAGACGAGTTGCGCAGCATCGCACAGAATCGTACCACCCTTGTCATCGCGCACCGGCTGTCCACCGTGGTGGATGCGCATCAGATACTGGTGATGGACAAAGGTCGTATCATCGAGCGCGGTACGCATCGCGAATTGTTAGCGTTGCAAGGTGCGTATGCACAGATGTGGGCGTTGCAACAGCAGGAAGAGGATTAGCGATTTTGCAACAATCATTGTTTATTTTGGGTTTTTTGGGTTATCCTCTGTGCCGTTCCGGCAATACGGACAGGAGAATCCATGCGTAATACTATTTTTGCAATGATGCTGTTGGGCTATGCGCTGATCGCGCAAGCTGCGGACCATCAACAGGTCGCATCGTTGGCGCAGGGCGATCAGTATGCTTCTTTCAGAAACACTCCCGCTCCCAGATTGGGTTCCGCCATCGCGCTGATCTACGACGAGCAGACACAACGCCCTATATTCACCAAGAACGCCGACAATGTCGTGCCCATCGCGTCGATCACCAAACTGATGACTGCGATGGTGGTGCTGGATGCAAAACTTCCTTTGGATGAGCAGATCACTATCAGTTCGCTGGATCGCGACCGCTTCAAGGG
>JARCRR010000221.1 GCA_029850565.1 Gallionella sp.
TGCCCTTTTTTCAGGGCGAGCATTTTTTCTGGTGGGTCGCAGGATGCTGTTTCCACGATGATCATAATCGCCACTTGTATCGCTAATGTGGTTGGATCGAATGCAAGAACGAAACCGCCAGAAGCAGACCATGATGCCGTAAAACCGTACATTGAAAAGGAGGGGCTGAAGGGTCCACTTGTCAGTGATCCAACCGGAGTTGAGGCAAGCGCTGAGTCAATTCCACGTATGACATAAGAGTTGTCGAACATCATGTCGTACATATAGCTGCTGCCAGCTTTCAGCACTTGACCACCTGCGCTCATCGCGGAACTCATGATGCTTGAATTATTCATCCCACTGCCACCCCCGCTTCCCTTGCAGCAATTGAACAAACCAAACAGCGTGTTGGTGCAACTACTGCCTTGCCCGCTGAAGATTTTCATACTGCCATCCATGTAATTACCTGCCTGCCGCATCGCCTCCATCATGGCGGCTGTTTGCGCCATATCGGCATCTGACACATGTCCGGTGTTGAAACAGTTTCCCCCCATGCAATATTGGTTGCCGGCGCAATCCGCAACAGTGGAGGTGCTCGCGGGTGTTTTTATGCAACTGTAGGTTTTCTCAAAGAGGGTACAAGCGCTTGTATTCGGGTTTGTCGCGATACATCTTCTTGGCCCAACCATTGTGCAACCACGAACCACCAGATCAGAGCAGGAGGTTGCCGGCGCACTCATACAGGTGTACTCGTCTTGCCACACCGCAGTCGGCGTGCCGGTTGTAACTTGCTTGTGCGAGACGATGCTGCAAGATGGGTTGTCTGCATAAGTTGCGCAAACAGGATGTATTGCGGTATCCGCGACCAGTGTGTGTGACGAATTGATAATCGTGGTTGTGGTCGGCACAGGTAAACTTGAGGCGCCGCATCTATAGGTATTACGCCAGGTGTCGCACGGCGCGGTCGGTGTTGGCCCTGGCACAGCGCACACAGAATCAGTCTGCCAACAGCCGCGCACTTGGCTAATGCCCCTGCAATAATCTACCGAATTAGGCTTCATGCACTTGTAGGTGTCGTCGTATTGCCAGCAAGTCTTGTTGATTGCAGGATCGGTCAGACACACCTGTACGCCAGATACCGTCTTGCATGGGGTGGAATCAACACAAACCGAACCCGTTTTAACGCAAGAAGCTGCAATGGATGCGCCAGCAAAAATCAAAGAAACAGTCAGGAAAAGTAACCGAATCATAGTGCTGCCGCCTCCTGTACTGAACACCCGTTGTTAAGCGTCCAGCTAATTACATTGCGAATACCGACTGTACCTGTTGGTGTGGTGGTAGCCGTGACGGTTTTTCGTGTGAGGTTGGACGTGTCGCTAAGCGATACCGTGTTTGTTGTGCCGTTATAAGTTATCGAGGTTAAGTGCCACAAAGTCCCATCATAGACACGCGCCTGATACCCTGATGTTGCGGTGTTTCTGCCTGGTATGAAATTGAGCGTTAGTGGATAGTAATCAGAATTACAGCCTCCCCAGTGGCACTGCGCACCAACGGCAATGGTCACCGTGACTTTAGCTAACGCATCACCGGCACAGGCAAACACCACATTGAACAGACCATAAGGCGTGACGGTCGTAGTCGTTACCCATTTTTTTAATTTGGCGTTATAGGCAGTTTTAGTTGTTGTATATGAGCCTATCCCTGTTGCGCTACCCGCCACATCACAGTAGGGCGTTGGCGTAACGACCGGGATGGTGGTTTTGCTGCAAGTTTGGGTTTGGAACGCATTGTTAGTCTGATTGCACTGATAATTCGTGTTCGGATTAACGTTGATGGATGTACCCAATGCACACCAGTTGGTTAGTCCCGCCCCATACTCATCGCAAATCTCTGTGGTGTAGGTAGCGGGTGTTGTCACTGTCCGATTGGTGCAGCCAGTGAACGCCCCGATTGCAGATGGATTGGCATATCCAAGGGAACGCGCGGCCAGCGTACCAGGGTTGGCTTCGATGAGGCGGCTTGCAGCAACATTGGGATTTGTCGGACTAAGGGTGAACTGAGGGCGATTCTGCGGATTGTGTACCATGAGGTTCACAGCAGTACAATCTTGCTGACGGAACGCATCTGGATTGGTCGGGCCTGTTTGACAGGCGGTTATTTTGCTTGCGGCAGGCGCGGATGTATTGCCATTCCCTCCCACGAAATAGCTGGCTTGTGGTGCGGTGGGGCTGTATGAGTAGTAGGCCGGGTTGAAGCTATTCACGGTAGTAGCGACCGTGCCATTGGTAATGTTGGTGGACGCGCCCGTAGTCGCCGCTAGTGCCGCCGCTTGCCCATCTATAAAGGCTTGCTGGGCGGGCGTAACCGCAAAGATCGCGGCAGACTGAAAGTACAGCAACGCCCCTGCAAAACCACCGTATATATTTTTCAATTGCGGCTCCTTTGCAGCTTGCTATTGAACGTGGCCGCGACCGTTGACCATTTCGGTGAGGTGCGCTCAATGTAATCCAGCGCGTAGTCTTGGCTGACATCACCCGTGACCTTCACATAACGTTCCGCCTGCGCGCAGCCGTTATCCAGTTGATTACCAGCGTCGGATTGAGAGATCACCAGTGCGGGTACTTGATTAACCTTGAACTGGGTAAATGCGGGTGGATGAACGACTGCCTCAACACGATGCTTTCCCAATAGATCAGCAATGCGCTTCGACATATCGGTAAGCTTATCGCCAGTGAAGCCACGGAAAATCAGCCGCGCGCCCGTCCTTTCCGACTGTTCCACGATGCGCAACAGGTTTTCGCGCGGCATCGAGAATGATACAAAGACCATCAGTTCTGGCGCGACGGGTGGTTGTTTTGCAATGGGTGACTGGCGGAATTGTTCAGCCATGTCCGCTGGACTCGCTTTTACTGCCGGTTGCGGCATGTTGTCGAGCCTGGGTGCAGGGGCGCGATATTGATTAACGACACGCTCGGTAACCTCTTTAAGTATTCTGTTTGAGCGTTCCATATCTGTTTCTGCGCCAACTTGCTGCACCAACAAAATAAGTGCTGAAGAAAGTAGGGCGCGCGAGGCAAGGTTTCTCATCAAAATGCCCCCTGACAACAATTCCGCTTGCGGAAGATTATGTAGGCAAAGTCCTCACCAACAGCCGGTATCTCCTTATTTGCCCCCCAAATAACGGTTGTACGGCCTAACGGCTGACAGCATCTGCCGTTGATTTTGTTTTGCGCGACCGGGAAGTGCATTTGGTATTTGTAGTTGGTCTTGTCCATGAGCAGCTGCGGGTAGTAACCACACATCCCCGAACTACCTGATGCTGCCCACATCAATCCCTCTCTGTGCATCTTGGCGATCAGACGCGATACGATCAGGCTGGATGCCTGAACCCCGCCAATGTGTGCAGCCACATGCCCATTCAACGGATACATCGACCCCTGACAACCTGCACACCAGAACAGTGTGTTACTGCCAAATCCCATTGATGACATCACACAGTCCGCACCACAAGCGATCTTGGCGACAAGGTTGCCAAATAAAAACGAATCCGGGTTGATGATGCTGGTCATTTCGTCGTCATTCCACAGCGGATCGAGTTCGGTCAGGTAAGCTACGTCAAACACCTTCTGCTCAAGACACGGGCTATCTATCACCAGTTCCAGTAATACCAACACCGGATCAATATACCAATGGGCCTGGTAAAAAGAACTCATGCTGGAATTATCTTTAATCTCTTGTGTGCCGTGCGGTGCGTTAAAGCCGGGGTTCATGTCAATACCGCCCAACGATGTCATGCAGAAGGGCTTGCGCACCACATCAACGTGTCGCACCGGTTCCCAAAAACTGATTTTTAAACCGGGGTTGATGCCGCACATGCAAATCGGCAGTCCACCCGGATTTGGTGTGTCCTCTTGTCCAAGTGAAATAGGTAGCGATAGCGCGCCCGCACCGAACTTGATCGGAAAAATACAACTCCAGCAAATATCGGTAATTAGATTCGGGAATCGTCCCTGGCAATCCAGCGATGCATTCGCATTTTGTGCGCACGCCAGTAATGCCAGCGCACATACCAATGTTCTAATAGCGTAGCTCATCTATCCTCAACCTCTTTCCTTCTTGCCTCACGATGGCGGGTACTTGGGTGATGGCAAAACGTTTGGTCAGTTTGCCGCCTTGATCGAAATAAATAGTCATCTTCCATTTGCGCATGAGTTCAAGCGGTTCACCCGCTACCAGCACCAATTTGATGGGACGATCAGAGGCGGCGATGATTTTTTTGCTGAATTCCAACTGTTTGGCATCGCGCCCATCCACGAACAACAGGTATTTGTTCCAGCCGATGTAATCCAGTGGATTGATGCGCGTACCACGGGGATAAAGGATTTTGCCGGTCGCATCAGCAATGTCCTTGTCCGTCACCATCGAGGGGTCGTAATAGTGGGCGTTGGCGGTGTCGGTCGCTTTAATGCCAGGGATGGGCTTGGGGTGTTCTATGCCATCAATGACGCGATTCTTGTAGTCGTTCTGGAATTTTGCGAGTTCGCCGGATTTTTCCATGCGCTTTAACTTGTTCTGGATGACTTCAATCAAGTCGCGCTCGGTGATGTCGTATGTTTTACCGATCACACCAAGATCATCAGACATGGCGGGAGGTGCCGCCAGTAAGATAAGCAGTGTTGTAACAATAAAACGTCTCATGATTGCCTTGTCGCGATGCGCCATACCAACTTGAATGAGCCAATACCCGCATCCGCCGCAATCT
>JARCRR010000222.1 GCA_029850565.1 Gallionella sp.
CGCTTCATCTCTGCCAAGATGCGCAAAGCCAACAACTTCACAACCGGTCAGATCTATGAAAGCGTCATTCGCAAAGAGCGTCGCGGCGAGTATCTAGGTAAGACTGTTCAGGTGATTCCACATATCACTAACGAGATTCAAGCCTTCGTAGAGCGTGGGGCAGCAGCGTCCCTAGACGGCAAAGCTGATGTGGCTATCGTTGAGATCGGCGGTACGGTTGGTGACATCGAATCATTGCCGTTCCTTGAAGCCGCGCGCCAGATGGGGTTACGCATGGGGCGCCATCAGGTGGCGTATGTGCATCTGACACTGGTTCCGTATATCGCTACGGCAGGGGAGTTGAAGACCAAGCCGACACAACACAGTGTGCAAAAATTGCGCGAAATCGGTATCTTCCCGACCGCATTGATCTGTCGAGCCGATCGCCGCATCCCCGACGATGAGCGCGCCAAGATATCGTTGTTCGCCAACGTGCGAGAAGACAGCGTCATTTCGATGTGGGATGTGGATAGTATCTATAAAGTCCCGCAAGTGTTACACGAGCAAGGGCTAGATCGAATCATCTGTGAAGAATTGGCATTGAATGCACCTCCAGCAGATTTGTCTGTATGGAATAAGCTCATCACCGCACAGGAGAGTCCACAGCACCAGATTACCATCGGCATGGTCGGCAAGTATGTTGATCTAACGGAGTCGTACAAATCGTTGATCGAAGCATTGCGACACGCAGGTATCCATACTTCCACGCGTGTGAACATCGAATATCTGGATTCGGAAGTCATCGAAACTGAAGGTACTGGATGTCTGAAGACGCTCGATGCCATCCTTGTGCCCGGAGGTTTCGGTGTGCGCGGAACGGAAGGCAAGATCGCGGCGATTCGCTATGCACGTGAGAACAAGATACCTTACTTAGGTATCTGTCTCGGTATGCAGTTGGCTGTGATCGAATATGCGCGTCACGTGGCAGGCATGAACGATGCGAATAGCACCGAGTTCAATCTGGAGACAGAGCATCCTGTAGTTGCGTTGATCACCGAGTGGCTGGACCGTGACGGCAAGGTCGCCAAGCGCAGCGCCGATTCGGATATGGGCGGCACGATGCGTCTGGGTTCGCAGCGTTGCCCGATCAAACAGAACACGATGGCGCAAACCATCTATGGCAACGAGGTGAACGAGCGGCATCGTCACCGTTATGAAGTGAACAACCATTATGTACCTACCTTGGAGAAGGTAGGATTGGTCATCTCTGCGCGTACGCCATCCGAAGACTTGCCCGAGATGATGGAACTGCCACAGACCATGCATCCGTGGTTCGTCGGTGTACAGTTCCACCCGGAATTCACCTCCACACCGCGTGATGGACATCCGCTGTTTGAGGCTTACGTTAAGGCTGCTGTAGCGCATAAGGAATCTGTATGAAGCTGTGCAACTTTGATGTCGGCCTAGACAAACCTTTGTTTTTGATCGCAGGTCCGTGCGTGATCGAGTCGGAACAAATGGCGATCGATACCGCTGGTCAGCTGAAGGAGATATGCCTGAAACTCGGCATCCCATTCATCTACAAATCCTCCTACGATAAAGCCAACCGTAGCTCAGGCAAGACCTTTCGCGGATTTGGTATGGATGCTGGTTTAAAGATTCTGGAAAAAGTGAAAGCGCAGATCGGTGTGCCAGTTCTGACCGATGTGCATGACGAGGACGAGATCGCACCTGTGGCATCTGTGGTCGATGTACTGCAAACGCCTGCATTTCTATGCCGCCAGACAGACTTCATCCATGCTGTCGCGAAAGCAGGCAAGCCGGTGAACATCAAGAAGGGCCAGTTCCTTTCACCTTGGGATATGAAGAACGTGGTGGACAAGGCGCGCGAAGTGAGCGGTGCCGACAACATCATGGTATGCGAACGCGGCGCATCGTTCGGCTATAACAATCTGGTGTCGGATATGCGCTCGTTGGCTGTGATGCGCAATACTGGTTGCCCAGTGGTGTTCGATGCCACGCATTCGGTACAGTTGCCAGGTGGCCAAGGTACAGCAAGTGGTGGGCAGCGCGAATTCGTGCCGGTGTTGGCGCGAGCAGCAGTCGCAGCTGGCGTGGCTGGTGTGTTCATGGAGACACACCCCGATCCCGCAAAAGCATTGTCTGATGGCCCAAATGCATTCCCATTGGGGCATCTGCAAGAGTTGTTGCAGACATTGAAGGCGCTGGACGCTTTGGTGAAGCAGCAAGGTTTTATCGAAGAGAACGTTAACTTAAAGAGTGTGTGAGAGAGAAGGAAAGAGAATGAGTGCAATCGTTGATGTCATAGCGCGTGAGATTTTGGATTCCCGTGGTAACCCGACCGTAGAAGCGGACGTGTTGCTGGAGTCTGGTGTGATGGGTCGTGCGGCCGTACCGTCTGGCGCATCCACAGGAGAGAAGGAAGCGATCGAACTGCGCGATGGTGATAAGCAGCGCTACTTGGGTAAGGGCGTGTTGAAGGCAGTTGAGAATGTGAACACCGAGATCGCTGAAGCGATCATCGGTTTGGATGCTGCTGAGCAAGCATTCATCGATCAGACCATGATCGACTTGGATGGCACAGACACCAAATCCCGTTTGGGCGCTAACGCCATTTTGGCGGTATCGATGGCTGTGGCACGTGCCGCGGCAGAAGAGAGCGGATTGCCTCTGTACCGTTACCTCGGCGGCGCAGCGCGCATGGAGATGCCAGTGCCGATGATGAATATCATCAACGGCGGTGCGCATGCCACCGGCGGCGCCGATATCCAGGAATTCATGATCATCCCGGTGGGGGCACAAAGCTTCCGCGAGGCGTTGCGTTGCGGCGCAGAAGTATTCCATGCGCTGAAGGCGATCCTGCACCATCGCGGCCTGACCACCACCGTCGGCGACGAAGGTGGTTTCGCCCCGGCTTTGGGTTCCAATGAGGCAGCATTGAAGGTCATCGTTGAAGCCATCGAAGCGGCAGGTTATGTGCCCGGCGCGGACGTGGCGATCGGTATCGATGCCGCTGCTTCCGAGTTCTACAAGGACGGCAAATACCATCTGAAGGCCGACGGCCTGACATTGACTGCTGCGCAGATCATCGATATGTACGCGTCATGGGTGGACAAATATCCGGTCATCACACTGGAAGACGGCATGAGCGAACACGACTGGGACGGCTGGAAGGCATTGACCGACCGCCTCGGTAAGCAGATCCAGTTGGTGGGTGACGATGTGTTCGTGACCAACACCAAGATCCTGCGCGAAGGCATCAAGCGCGGTATCGCCAACTCCATCCTGATCAAAGTGAACCAGATTGGTACGCTGACCGAGACTTTCGCGGCCATCGAGATGGCGAAGCGTGCAGGCTACACCGCTGTGATCTCGCACCGCTCGGGTGAGACAGAAGACTCCACCATCGCCGATCTGGCCGTGGCGACCAACTCCATGCAGATCAAGACCGGTTCACTGTCGCGTTCGGACCGCATGGCGAAGTACAACCAACTGTTGCGCATCGAAGAAGACCTGGGTGACAGCGCTTCTTACCCTGGCCGCGGGGCTTATTACCAGCTGGGCTGAAGTAGTCTGTGCGTGTTGTAACCTACATCCTGCTCGCCCTTATCCTGCTGTTGCAATATCCGTTATGGCTGGGTAAGGGGAGTTGGCTGAAGGTGTGGGACAACAACCGACAACTTAACGAACAAAAAGACATCAATGAGCAATCCCGTCAGCGCAATGCTGTACTGGATGCCGAAGTAAAAGATCTGAAACGCGGTACTGATGCTTTGGAAGAGCGCGCGCGTAGCGAACTCGGCATGGTCAAGCAGGGAGAAGTGTTCTTTCAAGTCATTGGTGAGGCTGCTGCAAGCTCTGCCGTCGCAGCAACCCCCTCCAACAAGATCAAGTGATGACCGTAGGCTGTTGGCGTCCGGTACGGACGATCAACTCGGAGATGTTCAAACCGATCTGGATCAAATCCTTCAGCGCGTCTTGAGCATCAAGATGATGTCTTGCGACATCGGCCTCGTACGCTTCCAGATACACACGTAAGGTTGCCCCCTCTGTTCCTGTACCAGACAGGCGGAAGATGATGCGTGAGCCATCGCTGAACAGGATGCGTATCCCTTGGTTCTTGCTCACGCTGGCATCGACCGGGTCGGTGTAGCTGAAATCGTCACAGGTGGCGACGGTATATTTTCCGAACTGTTTGTCGGTGAGTGAAGCGAAGCTGTCGCGCAGATGCGTCATCACACCATTCGCCTCTTCGGTCGGTAAACCTTCGTAGTCGTAGCGCGAATAGAAGTTGCGACCATACTTCGCCCAATGCTCGCGCACAATGCTTTCGACCGACTGCTTGCGCACGGCGAGGATGTTGAGCCAGAACAACACAGCCCACAGGCCATCTTTTTCGCGCACATGGTCAGAGCCCGTGCCGAAGCTCTCCTCACCGCACAGCGTGACCTTGCCTGCATCCATCAGATTGCCGAAGAATTTCCAACCGGTAGGAGTCTCGTAACAGGGGATGTTTAAGGCTTTTGCCACGCGATCTGCGGCAGCACTGGTCGGCATAGAGCGTGCAACACCAGCGATTCCTTTGGTGTAACCACGAACCAGTGTGGCGTTGGCTGCGATCACAGCGAGGCTGTCAGACGGGGTCACGAAGAAACGTTTACCCAGGATCATGTTGCGGTCACCGTCGCCATCCGAAGCTGCGCCGAAATCCGGTGCATCTTTGCCATAGACGATGTCGACCAGATCGTGAGCGTAGGTCAGATTGGGATCGGGATGTCCGCCACCGAAATCTTCCAATGGTACGGCGTTCATCACGCTGCCCGCTGCTGCGCCCAGCCTTCCTTCCAATATCTCTTTGGCATAGGGGCCGTTCACCGCGTGCATCGCGTCGAATTTGATCTTGAATCCGCCGGTCAGCAAGGCGCGGATGGCAGCGAAATCGAACAGCGATTCCATCAATTCAGCATAGTCGCTCACCGAGTCGATGACCTTGACCTTCATGTTGCCCAAGGTCGTTTCGCCCAGTTGATCGAGTGATACATCGGCTGCTTCGAGGATGCGATAGGTAGTGATGACCTTGCTCTTGGCGAAGATCGCTTCGGTCACCGTCTCGGTGGCCGGGCCACCGTTACTACCGTTGTACTTGATGCCGAAGTCGCCATCCGGTCCGCCCGGATTGTGACTGGCGGAAAGGATGATGCCGCCGTATGTCTTGTACTTACGAATCACACAAGAAGCTGCTGGGGTGGAAAGGATGCCGCCGCGTCCAACCAATACTTGTCCGAAGCCATTGGCTGCCGCCATCTTGAGGATGGTCTGGATGGCTTCGCGATTGAAGAAGCGTCCATCACCACCGACGACCAAGGTTGCCCCCGATGGCGGGGAGATGCTATCGAAGATGCTTTGAACGAAATTTTCCAGGTAGTGCTGTTTCTGGAAGGTAGGAACTTTTTTGCGCAATCCCGAGGTGCCGGGTTTTTGATCGGAAAACGGCTGGGTGGTGACGGTGCGGATGCTCATCTATATTCTCCCTTGAGTTTGGTCTTCTATATTCTGCGTAAATCATACACCGCGTCATCGTGAATTGCCTCGGATTATGTGCATTGCGGTAAGCTTGCATACCTTTACAGCACCGCCTCTAACCCATGCAACACACGGCTCAAAAAATATTGCGCGACACCTTCGGCTACAGCCGTTTTCGCGGTGCGCAGCAAGCCATCGTCGACCATGTCGTGTCGGGGGGCGATGCGCTGGTGTTGATGCCGACGGGCGGAGGCAAATCGCTGTGTTATCAGATTCCCGCACTGTTGCGCGACGGTGTCGGCATCGTGATATCGCCCTTGATCGCGCTGATGCAGGATCAAGTGGAGGCACTCAAACAACTCGGTGTGTCGGCTGCTTTTTTGAATTCGAGTTTGGATGTGGAAGCGGCGCGGGAAATATCTCAGCGCTTGATACGTGGAGAATTGAAACTGCTGTATGTCGCCCCCGAACGCTTGATGACTGAAGGTTTCTTGAATCTGTTGGAACGCCTTCAGCAAGGTAAGGGCATCGCCCTGTTCGCCATAGACGAAGCACACTGCGTATCTCAATGGGGGCATGACTTCCGGCCCGAGTATCGCGCGCTGACCGTGCTACGCGAGCGCTTTCCCAACGTGCCGCGCATCGCGCTGACGGCGACAGCGGACGCGCCAACGCGACGCGAGATTATCGAGCGCTTGTCGTTGGAACAGGCACAGGAATTCGTCTCCAGCTTCGACCGTCCCAACATCCGCTATCGCATCACGCAAAAGAACAACGCGCGGCAACAACTGCAAACCTTCCTTGAAACCGAGCATCACGACGATGCGGGCATCGTGTACTGCCTGTCGCGCAAGAAGGTGGAAGAGACCGCTGCGTGGCTGAAAGATCAGGGCTGGGATGCGCTGCCCTATCACGCTGGATTGGATGCCAACACACGCAACAAGAACCAGAGCCGGTTCCTGCGCGAAGAGGGCGTCATCATGGTCGCCACCGTCGCCTTCGGCATGGGTATCGACAAGCCAAATGTGCGCTTCGTCGCCCACCTCGACTTGCCCAAGAGCATGGAAGGTTACTATCAGGAGACAGGCCGTGCAGGACGGGATGGCTTGCCTGCGAATGCGTGGATGGCTTATGGCTTGGGCGATGTTGTCTCCATGCGCCAGATGTTGCTCACCGGCGATGCACCCGAAGAGCGTAAGCGCGTCGAATTGCAAAAGCTCGATGCGTTGCTGGGCTTTTGCGAATCCACCACCTGCCGTCATCAAACACTGCTGCGTTACTTCGGCGAAGAACATCCAGGTGATTGCAAGGAATGCGACAACTGCCTATCTCCCGTGGATACATGGGATGCGACACAAGCTGCGCAGATGGCACTGTCTTGTGTGTATCGCACGGGGCAACGTTTTGGTGTGGCGCACCTCATTGATGTGTTGCTCGGCAAGCTCACGCCCAAGATCGAACAGTTCAATCACCAACAACTCAGCACATTCGGTATCGGAAAAGCGTTGGCGCAAACGCAATGGAGTAGTGTCTATCGTCAACTGGTGGCGGCCGGATTCATCAGTGTGGATATGGAAGCCTATGGTGGACTGAAACTCACCGAAACATCCCGTCCCGTTTTACGTGGTGAGCAAGAAATATGGCTGCGTCGTGATGCCGAGCCAGTGAAGCGCAGCAGTAGCAAAGCCGAACGTAGTTCACGTTTGCGCGAGGCTTTCGCCGGCGCGAACGAAGACCCCTTGTGGCAAGCGCTCAAAGCGAAGCGCATGGAGTTAGCACGCGAACAAGGTGTTCCGCCCTACGTCATCTTCCACGACAGCACCTTGTTGGAGATGCTCAATCGCAAGCCGCAGACGCTGACCGAGATGGGGCAGATCAGCGGGATAGGACAGTCAAAATTAACGAAATACGGTGATGATTTCCTGAAGGTGCTGGAGGATGTTGCGAGTGGAAAATGGACATGAGTATCGCCGTTGAGATTGAAGCGGCGCGCCACTTGAGGCAAGATGCGCGCTCTGGAATTTTGAAACAACCAACTTAGAAGAGAACAGACATGGGCGCACAGTGGAAAGCAAGGCACAAAGAAGTCGCAGCGAACGCGAAGGGTAAGATCTTCGGCAAATTAGCCAAAGAGATCATGGTGGCTGCACGTGGAGGAGCCGACCCCAGCGCTAATTCACGCCTGCGTCTCGTGGTGGAGCAAGCCAAAAAGGTATCTATGCCGAAAGAGACGTTGGATCGCGCGATCAAAAAAGGTGCAGGACTGTTGGATGGACCACTGCACATGGAAACGCTGGTGTACGAAGGTTTTGCCCCTCATCGCGTACCCGTAATAGTGGAATGTCTGTCCGACAACATCAACCGCACCAAGTCCAGCATGAACGTGCTGTTCCGCAAGGGGCAGCTGGGCGCACCGGGTTCTGTGTCGTGGGATTTCAACCACGTGGGTATGATTGAGGCGACACCGAACTCAAAAGATGTGGATGCAGAAGTCGCCGCGATCGAAGCGGGCGCGCAAGACCTGGAGGCTTCCGAAGATGGCGCGACTTTATTCATCACTGAACCTACCGAC
>JARCRR010000223.1 GCA_029850565.1 Gallionella sp.
GGACGGCATCAAGGTCGGGGACGAGCTGCGCACCGAAGAGGCAGGTTCGGCGGCTTCTAAAATAGCCGCTTTACCGATGGTGCGGGCGGCTTTGCTGGATAAACAGCGGGCTTTCCGTCGTGCGCCGGGGCTGGTGGCCGATGGGCGCGATATGGCCTCGGTGGTGTTTCCAGACGCCGAACTCAAGATATTCCTGACTGCCAGTGCCGAGGCGCGGGCGGAAAGACGATATAAGCAGTTGAAAGCTAAAGGGATGGATGGTAGTATCGCCGCCCTTTTGCAGGATATACAGGCGCGCGACGAGCGAGATACTCGACGTAGCGTGGCTCCTCTGCAACAGGCGCAAGGTGCGAGCTTGCTGGATACCACCCCTCTGAACATCGAGCAGGCGGTGCAGGAAGTGCTAGATCGTTATCATGCGTTGGAGTCCAAATAGAAGCCTTTCTGTTTGGGTTTTATAACTAACCCCCGCTCATCACGGGATTGCCTTGAAAGTAAATCAAATGACCGCTGTAGCCGATATGGAAAGTTTTGCCTCCCTGTTTGAAGAGAGTTTGACGCGTAAGGAAATGCGCGCAGGCGAATTGATCACCGCTCAAGTTGTGCGTGTTGAACAAAACGTCGTTGTAGTCAATGCCGGACTGAAGTCCGAAAGTTTTATCCCCGTTGAAGAATTCAAAGACGCAGCGGGTAACATCGAAGTCAAGGCTGGTGATTTCACCACCGTAGCGATCGAATCGCTGGAAAACGGTTACGGCGAAACGCGCTTGTCGCGTGAAAAGGCTAAACGCCTCGCTGCCTGGATCGACCTGGAACAAGCGATGGAAGAAGGCCGTATCGTTGAAGGTTATGTCAGCGGCAAGGTCAAGGGCGGTCTGACTGCTATGGTTAACGGCATCCGCGCATTCTTGCCGGGTTCGTTGGTGGATACACGTCCAGTGAAGGACACCACTCCATACGAAAACAAGACCATGGAATTGAAGGTCATCAAGCTGGATCGCAAGCGCAACAACGTGGTGGTTTCCCGCCGTGCTGTGCTGGAAGCGACTCAGGGCGCTGATCGTGAGTCCATGCTGGAGAATCTGAAAGAAGGCGCGATCGTCAAGGGTATCGTCAAGAACATCACTGACTACGGCGCATTCGTTGACTTGGGCGGTATCGACGGTCTGTTGCACATCACTGACTTGGCATGGCGTCGCGTGAAGCACCCATCCGAAGTGTTGACAGTTGGCGACGAAGTCGAAGCCAAGATCTTGAAGTTCGACCAAGAGAAGAACCGTGTTTCTCTGGGCATCAAGCAAATGGGCGACGATCCTTGGAATGGTCTGGCACGTCGTTACCCACAAGGTACACGTCTGTTCGGCAAGGTGACAAACCTGACCGACTACGGCTCTTTCGTTGAGATCGAGCAAGGTATCGAAGGTCTGGTACACGTTTCCGAAATGGATTGGACCAATAAGAACGTACACCCATCCAAGGTCGTTTCCTTGGGTGACGAAGTAGAAGTCATGATCCTTGAGATCGACGAACAACGTCGTCGTATCTCCTTGGGTATGAAGCAATGCAAGTCCAATCCATGGGACGACTTCGCAGCTAACCACCAAAAGGGTGACAAGGTTAAGGGCGCGATCAAGTCCATCACTGACTTCGGCGTGTTCATCGGCTTGGATGGCGGTATCGACGGTCTGGTGCATCTGTCCGACCTATCTTGGAGTATCCCGGGCGAAGAAGCTGTGCGCAACTACAAGAAGGGCGACGATCTGGAAGCAGTCGTACTGGCCATCGACGTTGAGCGTGAGCGTATCTCCCTCGGCGTGAAGCAAATGGAAGGTGATCCTTTCGGTGGCTTCGTTTCTTCTGGCCACGACAAGGGCGCAGTGGTGACCGGCACCGTGAAGTCCTTGGATGCCAAGGGCGCTGTGATCGCGTTGGATGGCGATGTGGAAGCCTATCTGAAGGCATCTGAAGTTTCCGCCGACCGCGTGGAAGACATCCGCAACCACCTGAAAGAAGGCGACACCGTCAAGGCTGTCATCATCAATGTGGATCGCAAGAACCGCGGTATCAACCTGTCGATCAAGGCATTGGATAAGGCGGACACCGCTGCAGCGATGCAGAAGTTCGCCGCTGACAACACCAGCTCTGCAGGTACGACGAATCTGGGCGCATTGCTCAAAGCCAAGATGGATTCCAGCAAGGCTGAGTCGTAATAAGAGGAGTGGGTGTCATGACTCGTTCTGATCTTATCGCCAAGCTTGCGGAGCGTCACACACAGCTGCTCGGCAAAGATGCCGAGCTGGCAGTGAAGGTGATCTTGGATAGCATGTCGTCGACCTTGTCGAAAGGCGGGCGCATCGAGATCCGAGGTTTCGGCAGTTTTGCCTTGAACTATCGTCCTCCGCGCTTGGGTCGTAATCCCAAGTCGGGTGACAAGGTTCAGGTGCCTGCCAAGTACGTCCCGCATTTCAAAGCAGGCAAAGAGCTGCGTGAGCGTGTCGACTTACCGCAATCCTGAAGAATGACGCTGTTGTAGATGATTGGCGGACATCGCAAGATGTGCCGCCAATTTTTTGTCTGTTCATGCTATCTTTGCGGCCCTGTCCGTGAAGAAATAAACGAGAATGAGTTACATAGTCTTGTTGTTGAGAGTTGCCTTGTTCGTTGCCCTGTTGGGTTTCGCGGTGAAGAACGACCAGCCCGTGACATTGCGTTATTTCCTGGGGCAAGAGTGGAATACTTCCTTGGTGGTCGTACTGCTGTGTTTCTTCGCTATCGGTGCGGCAGTCGGCATCCTTGCTATGTTGGGTTCCGTGTTGCAGCAACGCCGCGAATTGGCCGCTGCGAAACGAGAATTGCAATTGAGACATAAATTGGATCAGGCTGAAGAGAGCAATCGCCTGCCAATACAATCTTCTTAAATTAATTCCATATGGATTTCGAACCCTGGATGCTGCTGGTCTTCCCACTCTTCTTCGGAATGGGGTGGTTGGCTGCACGTATCGATATCAAAGAATTACTTACCGAATCCAACACGCTACCGCGCTCCTATTTTCAGGGGCTGAATTTCCTGCTTAACGAACAACAAGACCAAGCCATCGAGGCATTCATCGAGGTGGTGAAGGTCGATCCGCAAACGGTCGAACTGCACTTCGCCCTGGGTAGCTTGTTTCGCCGTCGCGGCGAGGTGGATAGGGCTATTCGTATGCACCTCAATCTGGTCGAACGTGGCGATCTGGCAGAAGAGAAGAAGCAGCAAGCTTTGTTCGAGCTGGCTCAGGATTATCTGAAGGCGGGTATTCTGGACAGGGCCGAAGCAGCTTTCCACAGTCTGCACGGCACACCCTATGAAAAGGAATCGCTCGAATTCTTGTTGGAGATATTCCAGAAAGAAAAGGATTGGCTGAAGGCTATCGATATCAGTCAGCGCCTGACCGCGTTGACGGGTGAATCGCGCGGCAAGTTGGCTGCATTCTTCTTCTGTGAGTTGGCGGCTACCGAACTCGTTCATAAACAGATAGAAGCTGCAATCGTGCATTTGGAGCAGGCATTGAGTGTGAATCCGCGAGGCGTACGTGCCAGCATGATGCTGGGTGACATCGAATTGTCTGCGGGGCATGCATCGCGCGCCATCGAGATATGGAAGAAAGTCGAGCAACAGGATGCGCAATATCTGCCGTTGGTGGCAGAGCGTCTGTTGCAGGGTTATCGCCAGAACAATGACGAAAGCGGCGGTGTGACATTGTTGCAGGTCTATTTGCAAAAGTACCCCTCACTCGATCTGATGAACGTGTTGTTCGGCGTCATCGTTCAGCGGGACGGTGCCGAAGCGGCCTATCAACTGGTGCGTAATGAATTGAAGCGTAACCCTACTTTGCTGGGGTTGGATAAATTGCTTGAGGCGCAATTATTGGAGACGGTCAGTGAGCGTCGTGCGGACATCGAGTTAGTGAAGAATCTGATTCATAATCGTACACGTACCCTGGCGATGTATCGCTGCGGACATTGCGGTTTCAAGGCGCGCCAGTTCTACTGGCATTGCCCGGCCTGTCATAGCTGGGAGAGTTACTCGCCGAAACGCAGCGAAGAGAATGGATTGACCATATGAGAGACCCCAAGATCATCGTCGCACTGGACTATCCGCAAGCCGCACCTGCGCTGGAGTTGGTGCAACGCTTGGAGCCGTCCCTGTGTCGTCTGAAAGTGGGCAAGGAATTGTTCACGGTCGCCGGGCCACAGCTCATAGAGAAACTGCAACAGCGCGGCTTCGATGTGTTCCTCGACCTAAAATTCCACGACATCCCCAACACGACTGCGCAGGCTTGTAAGGCTGCCGCATCGCTTGGTGTGTGGATGGTCAACGTGCATGCTTTGGGCGGGAGACGCATGATGGAGACTGCGCGGGAAGCCATAGCGAATGTCCAGAGTCGTCCCAAACTCATCGCGGTCACTGTGCTCACCAGCATGGCGCAGGAAGACTTGAACGGAATAGGCATCACGGCGACGCCAGCCGAGATGGTCGCCCGCCTTGCAGGCTTGGCACATGACAGCGGATTGGATGGTGTCGTGTGCTCCGCACAAGAAGCACCAGCCTTGCGTCAGCAGTGTGGCAAAGCCTTTTGTCTGGTGACGCCGGGCATTCGTCCTGCCAATGCGGCGGCCAACGATCAATCGCGCATCATGACGCCGCGTGCCGCCTTGGAAGCGGGTTCCAGCTATCTTGTGATCGGCCGCCCCATTACGCAAGCGCCAGTTCCATTACGCGCATTGCAAGAGATTTCAAATGAGATAGGAGGTGCAGCATGAGGCTGCCGTCATTCGATAAAGCACGGATATTGGTCGTCGGCGATGTGATGCTGGATCGTTATTGGTTCGGCGATGTCACGCGTATCTCGCCGGAAGCACCAGTACCTGTGCTCAAAGTGAATCGCGTAGAAGAGCGCCCCGGCGGCGCGGCCAACGTGGCGCGTAACATCGGCTGTCTGGGGGCGAATTGCACGCTGTTGTCCGTGGTCGGTGCGGATGAGGCGGGCGACTGTCTGCGTCGTTTGTTGACAGAGCAGGGCCGGGTCGATGCCTTGCTGCATCGTGACGACAGCATCTCCACTATCGTCAAGTTGAGTGCCATCGCGCGTCATCAACAACTCTTGCGTATCGACTTCGAGACACCGCCTAGCCACGAAGTGCTGAATGCCAAGTTGGCCGACTTCCATGCCAAATTGCCGCAGGCCGATGTGGTCATCTTGTCGGACTACGGCAAAGGTGGGTTGACGCATATCGCCGAGATGATCAAAGCAGCGCGCGCGGCGGGCAAACCAGTGTTGGTCGATCCTAAAGGTGACGACTACGCGCGTTACCAGGGTGCGACCTTGCTCACGCCGAACCGCAGTGAATTCAAGGAGGTTGCGGGCGGTTGGAAGGATGAGACCGAGCTGAATGCCAAGGCGCAGAAGTTGCGTACAGAGTTGAATCTGGATGCGTTGCTGGTGACCCGCAGTGAGGAGGGGATGACCTTGTTCCGTGAACACGATGTGATGCATGAGCCGACTCAGGCGCGCGAAGTATTCGACGTGAGCGGAGCGGGCGATACCGTCATCGCCACGCTTGCGGTGATGTTGGCGGCAGGTGCGGATATGCCGGATGCGGTGCGCATCGCCAACCGTGCGGCAGGTATCGTGGTGGCTAAATTGGGCACGGCGACTGTCTCGCGTGCAGAGATACTAGAAGATATGGGGAGCTGATATGTACTACATCGTTACCGGAGCTGCGGGATTCATCGGATCAAACATCGTCAAAGCGCTCAACGAACGCGGCGAGACCAACATCATCGCGGTGGATAATCTGACCAAGGCAGACAAGTTCAAGAACCTCACGGACTGTGAGATCGCCGACTATCTGGATAAAGAAGTTTTCTTGGAAAAATTGAAGGCGGGTCAGTTCAAGGGCATCACTACGGCCGTGCTGCATGAGGGAGCCTGTTCCGACACTATGGAGACCGACGGTCGCTATATGATGGAGAACAACTATCACTACTCTCTGGCATTGCTCGATCATTGCCAGCGCGAGGAGACGCCGTTCCTGTATGCCTCTTCCGCTTCAGTTTACGGCGGTGGAGGTGTGTTCAAAGAGAGTCGCGAATACGAGTCGCCGCTTAATGTCTACGCTTACTCCAAATTCCTGTTCGACCAAGTGGTGCGTCGTCGCTGGGCGAACCGCACCTCGCAGATCGCCGGCTTCCGTTATTTCAATGTGTACGGTCAGCGCGAACAACACAAGGGGCGCATGGCCTCAGTGGCCTATCACTTCTTCAATCAATTTCGCGCGGAAGGTTTTGTGAAGCTGTTCGAAGGTTGCGATGGTTATCCCAACGGCGGGCAAAGG
>JARCRR010000224.1 GCA_029850565.1 Gallionella sp.
TGGAACTGGCGCTCTGTTGGGCGAAGCGGGTGATCTCGTTCTGTTGGATGGAGAAGGCTTGCCAGTTGATGATGGTGCCGGGGGTGTTGGTGACGGTGAGGGTGTTGCCGCTATTCGCAAAGCTCGCTTGTCCGTTCGCTACCGAGGCGCCTACCGGGTTCGCTTCCGCTGTCTGTATCCCCAATGCCAGAAGCACTGCAATGCACGCAGGTTTGAGTCGAAATAACTGCCTTTTATTTCTAGCAAATCCGGTCACGGCAACCTCGCAACTTCTGCAATTACTTATAATCGCGATTGTGCACGTAAATGCAGAGCAAGCATATATACCGAAATATCTATATCCACTTCCTACTGCTTTGCTTGGTTATCACTCGAATATCCATGAATTCAATCTGATACAGATCATTCTAGCTTCCTCGCCACCAGATCGATCAGCGCCGACATGCCGTTGTGGCCCGAACCTTCGCGGATGATGTCGTCGTGTTCGGATAGATGCAGGATGTCCATGTCGGCGAACGCTTCGCGCAACAGGGTTTCGCTGTAGAGATTCTCGACCTGCGATGGCCCGCCGGTCTTGTAGTCCAACTGGCGCGGTGTATAGCCTTGCAGCAGCAACAATCCACCCGGCTTGATGAATCGAAGCAGATTGGCGAACAGTTGCGGGCGCTGCGCAGGCCCGACGAACTGAACGAAGATGGCGGCCACCACATCGAAGGTCTCACCCCCGCCATCCCACTGCATCAGATCGACTTGAGCGAAACGCATCTTCACGTTGCGTTGCCGAGCCAGTCGCTGCGCCTTTTCTTGTGCGACAGGCGATGAGTCGACGGAGAGCACACCCAAACCTTGCTCCGCCAACCACACGCCGTTGCGTCCCTCGCCATCTGCCACGGCGAGACAGCGCATGTTCGGCTTTAACAACGCGTGTTGCGATACCAGGAAAGCATTGGGTTCCGTACCGTAGAAATACTCGTCACCCGAGTATCGCTCGTCCCATACACTCACTTGCACATCCCCATCACCTCACCCATGCGTACCGGCAAAGCTGGTGACCATTGCTGGTTGAATCGCAGTGCGTCTTGCGGGAACAGCATCACCACGGTGGAACCCAGCAGGAAGCGCCCCATCTCATCACCCTTCTTGAAGGTGATCTGTTGGTCGACGTAAGACCACTCGCGCACTTCACGCGTGCGTGGCGGATTGACCACGCCATGCCAAGTCGTCGCCATGCTGCCGACGATGGTCGCGCCGACCAATGTCAGCACGAACGGACCTTGCTGCGTATCGAACACGCAGACCACACGCTCATTGCGTGCGAACAGCCCTGGCACACCGCGCGCCGTCACCGGATTCACCGAGAACAGATCGCCCGGCACATAGATCATGCGCGTCAGTCGCCCGTCGCACGGCATGTGGATGCGGTGGTAATCCTTGGGACTGAGGTAGATGGTGGCGAAGTCACCATCTTGGAACTGCGCAGCCAGCGCGGCATCACCACCGACCAACGCCGTGGTGGAATAGGTGTGGCCTTTGGCTTGGAACAACTGGTCGTGCTCGATACGTCCGAACTGGCTGATAGCGCCATCCACGGGGCAAACAAAATCAGCATCAGCCAATGGCCGCACCCCGCTCTTCAAAGCACGCGTAAAAAAATCATTGAAGGTGGCATAGCTACGGATATCGGGATTGGCGGCTTCCGCCATATTCACTTTGTAACGACCGATAAACCATTTGATGACGGAGGGCGTCCATGAAGCCTGTGTCCCCGCCATCTTGCCAGCGAGTTGAGTGAGTGCCTGTTTGGGGAGCAGATATTGCAGCGATACGGTGAGACGATCGAACACGGGAAGCCTGTCTAAAAATATCTAAAGGGCGCGCATTATACCGAGCCTAGGAAGTACCACCACCCGCTCAGGGTGATGAAGGAAAGGATCAGACCCACCGCCACCATCAGGTTGGCCAACGGCGGATCGAGATCGTGCTCAGAAGCCACAATGGCGGCGGTGATCATCGGCGGCATCGCCGCTTCGAACAAAGTAACTTGCATGCTCAGTCCGTGTGCGCCGATCAACTGCACATAGAGCAGATAGATCGCCAGCGGCGCGAGGATGAGTTTGAAGCTCAAGCCGAGTGCGAGATTGCGTTTGTGCTCGGCGATATGCCCCAAGCGTAACTGCATGCCAACGGAGAGCAAGGCCAACGGCGCCAGTGTGTCACCCAAGCGTTTCAGCAACACACTGAACCATTCCGCATACTCGATTGGAATGAGCAGCAGCGCGATGACCAGCGAGATGAATGGCGGTAACAGTGCGATGCGCTTCACAATCTCGGCGGCTGTCGGCCTACCGGATGAATAGATGCCCGCCACGGTGATGCCCAACACCGATAACGCGAAGAACGACCCGAGTTGGTCGGCGATGATGGCGGTGGTCAGACCTGACTGACCATAGAACGCCTCCACCATCGGCAGGCCGAAGAACGAGGTGTTACCCAGCCCGCCCACCAGCATCAAAGCTCCCGTGGTGGCGCGGGACAGCTTCAACCAGCGTCCGATGAACCAAAAGAAGCCCACCGACAGACCGAACACCAGCCATGCCATCAACCCCGTCAGCAACACATCACCGGAGAATTTCAGTTGATGGATATACAACAGGGTCAGCGCGGGCAGCGAGACATGGATGATGAAACTGTTGAGCGTGGCAGGTGCGTTGTCGGGCATGCGCTTGAAGCGGCGCAGCAACATACCCGCGATGAAACAGAGGATGAGCAGGAGCAGGTTGTTCATTTGTTCGTCATTCCCGTGAAAACGGGAATCCAGTAATTAAATAATTCCGCGTAGCGGGCAAAATCAACTGCATATTGAATAACTGCGCTGGATTCCCGTTTTGCGAGCATCCGCTATGCGGATTGCCTGCTTACCCCATTGCACGGGAATGACGGCTTGACACTCGAATCACAGAATTTCCAGCCACAGATCTCGCCACTCCGGATTTCCCACCTCAATCAATTCAATCTTCCAAGCGCGATTCCATTTCTTGATCTGCTTTTCACGAGTAATCGCAGAGGCGATGTCCGTATGCAACTCGTAATACACCAAAATATGGATGCCATATTGTTTGGTAAAACTCTCAACAAAATCGCTCTTGTGCTCCCAAGTTCGCTTTACCAAATCACTCGTCACCCCCACATACAACGTACCGTTGCGTTGGCTGGCGAGGATATAGACACAAGGTTGTTTAAACATCACATTCCTTGAAAGCTATCTAGAAAAACACAGCACGTCATTCCCGCGAAAGCGGGAATCCAGCAATTAAATAATTCCGCGTAGCGGGCAAAACAAACTGCATATTAAATAACTGCGCTGGATTCCCGTTTTCACGGGAATGACAAGCTAGTGAGGGATGTTGGAAGAGATGAACGCCTTCAACTTGACCACATCCGCATCCATCACTTCGCAGCGTTGCGGCAAGTCTTCGATGCCTTCCAGCGCTTCAGGACGTTCCGGTTGGCGACCCAATGCTTCTTGAATGGTTTCGGCGAATTTTGCAGGCAGTGCCGTTTCCAAACAGATGAGCGGCAAACTGGGACGGCGTTGCTCCAAGCCCACTTTCAATCCGTCAGCCGTATGCGTATCGATCATCACGCCGTACTCTTCCCAC
>JARCRR010000225.1 GCA_029850565.1 Gallionella sp.
ACACCACCCTTGCCACTCGCCACGGCGATGATGTTCTTGACGCCATCCACCAGTTTGACGCCGCGCTGCACCGCATGCGGTACGACTTTGCTGCTGACATTGGCTTTGACATTGCCGATACCGGGTAGCGCCGCCTTGAGATGACCTTCGACCAATGCCTGTATCTCGCCCCATACGCTTTTGGCGGGATAGCCCAGGAGGATATCGAGGGACACGTCGTTGCCGCTCACCTTGACGTTCTTCACGGACTTCCCGCTGACGAAATCCTTCT
Organism: Gallionella sp.; assembly: GCA_029850565.1. GTDB lineage: Bacteria > Pseudomonadota > Gammaproteobacteria > Burkholderiales > Gallionellaceae > Sideroxyarcus. The sequence continues at coordinate 272 of JARCRR010000225.1, forward strand.
TCGTATTCGGATCGATCAGATTCTTCAACGCACCTTGTACATCAGCTTCATTCACACTCATCTCTAACCCCGCATTGGTTGATCAATATAAAGACTGTTTATCTCGTTCTCTGCTCAGTGCTTCGATTCGCGACTGGCGTTAGCCGCAGCCATTCTTTCCAGATATTCATGCCACAACTCCGCATGACGACTACCCAGCTCATGCAGATACTCCCAAGTATAGATGCCGCTGTCGTGGCCATCGTCAAAAGTGATCTGCAGGGCGTAACTTCCGGAAGGCGCGACGTCCTTGATACGCACGTTCTTCTTGCCTACCTGCAACACCTCCTCGCCCGGAAAGTGCCCTTTGACATCGGCCGATGGCGAATATACCCGCAGATATTCGTATGGGAAACTGAACGTCTGACCATCGGCGAACCCGATCTCCATCAAGCGGGATTCCTGGTGTAGCGTGATTCCCGTAGGTTGAAACGACATCGTCTTAAATCCTTTCACTATCTTCTGTAATGGTAATGCGCCTTGGCCGCCGCCACGATCTCCCGATACGGCAACTGCTCCAACTCTCCGTATCGTTGTTGTGCCGAGTCGAGCAAATGCACCACATCGCTCACCTCTTCACTGCCATCCAACACGTATTGCACACCGATCAAGCCGCCGCATTGCAGGCGCATCTCCTGCGCGTGAGGCAACGGTTCATCAATGTGCGTCACGCCCAATGCGAAGGTGAAGTTGGAACGCAGCAGGCCGTACAAAGAGATGCATCGCGCCCTGTGCGCCGCGTCCTGACACAACACGACCTCACGTTCTGCCAGATTGTGCTTATCCACTCGGGAACAATACACACATTTTGCGAGTACGGTTTTTTCAAATGGACAGATGCGTTCAGACCATGAGGAGCGTGTCTGTTTGTACGCGGATTCATCCATGCGGCGTGTCAGTCGTCACCCAATTCCGGGGCAGGCTCACGCACCTGATTGAGCAGGTCCTCGGCGTGCAGCTCGTTGTCGGCATGGATCATCTTGACGAGCGCCGATGATCCTGACGCGACCTCGGCCTCGCGCAACTGTTTGACGCGTTCGGATGCGGCGCGATACGACTCGTGCTGTTCCAACTTTTCCAGCAGCCTGATCGGTTGCGTTTTGATACGGTAGATGAAATACGCCATGATTGATGTTGTGCCGTTGTTTAACTGCGTTTTAAAAAAGTAATGACGTTGGCGTTGGGCGCGTTCTTGCTGGCACAACTGCCTTCGCCCAAACCGGCCAGTTGCTCGGCCTCGTGCAGCAGATTGACGACATCCACATAGTGCTTCTGCTTCACCATCATCAGCGCGGTGTAGCCGCCTTCGTTCTTGGCCAGCACATCGGCTCCGGCCTGGATCAAAAACTCGACGATGTCGGTTTCTCCATAGCCCGCCGCCAGCATCAAAGGACGCACGCCATAAGCGATGGCCGCCTCCAGATTCGCTCCCGCACCGACCAGCACTTGCACGACATCCAGAAAGCCGTGCTGCAACTCTTGGTTGTACACCGCCCTCGCCAAGGGTGTCCAACCGGCTTCGTCACAGGCGTTGACATCCGCCCCGGCAGACAGCAACTGCTGCATCGTCTTCGCGTCACCCGCCTTTACTGCCTCGAATAATGCTGTGCTCATCGAATCCACTCCTGATATTTATTTCTGAACTGTCTTCTGCAACGCCTCGCGGATCGCTTCCGGTGTCTTCATGATGTTCATGAAGCTGTTCTTGCCCATCATGCTGAGATCGGGGAAGTCGATGGCGATGCGGAAACGTGCATACAGCGCGTAGACCTTATTGCCCGAGACCAGTACCTCATAAGGCAGATGGGCAGTGGATTTCAGGTCGCGGAAATCGATCTCCGACATGATGAAGCGGTCATCCATATATTTGCTATCGCCGCTGCCTTTCATCGCCACGCCGAACACGCTTTCCTTCTTGCCGGTCACATCGACACGGTAGACCTTGCTCACGCCGTTCTTGTTGTTCGCCAGTTTCGCATCCACTGCTTGCACCGCTTCTTCGTAACTTGCGTACTCGGCAAGGATGCTGGGCTCATCGAAATATTCCATGCCGATGGTGTAGTGGTATTTGCGTGCCTGCTTGGCCGTCATGCCTTGCGCACCGAATTCTTCCACTCTGCCCAATGCATTACCCAACGATGCCGATACCGCAGCCAGATCGCCCTTCATGCGATACACGTTCGACATGTAGATCGGGTTGGTATAACTCACCTGTACTTCTTTTCCCGCCTCGGTGATAGACACACGTTGTACCGCGCCGTAGCCCCCGAATTCGGAAGCTGCGGCGTTGCGTTTCAACTCGTCGTTCGTGATGACGATGATCTGCGCACCTGAATAGGGAGAATAGTCACCGGCAATGGTGAACCCCGCACCGGCCAATGCGGTTTTGACTTGGGCGGCCCGTTCAGCGACTGTTCCGGCGCTCTTGGATGCCAGAACGAATGGCTTCAGTAAAGCATCAGCCGCAAATGTCGCGGTGGTGACTGACATCAATAATGCAGACAGCAATAGATTCTTGATTCTCATCACGCTTCTCCTTGGTGGGTTCATCTAACAGCTTCAACAAAGACACGCGTCTTAGGCATGCCGCGACTCAAAAAGAACTTTTCTGCCACACCGATCGCGGCTTCAGGTCCGGCCAGATAGACATCGCCCAGCGTCATTGCCGGATCCGTACCGGCCATCTCTTGCAGATGGTGCAGCAACTGCGCTTCGCGTTTCGCATTGGACACGCGCAAATCGAAGCCGGTCGTATGCTCCGAATAATGGAAGTCATCCAGGGCATCTCCCCACGCGCGCCCCACATTGGGCAGATACAACTGCTCCGGAGCGGAGGCGATCCAGTGCAGATGGATGGTCTCGACTTCCAGCGACATGGCATGCTCGACCAGACTCTTGATCGGCGCAAAGCCGCCATCGAAGGCCAAGAAATACAAGGGGCGCCCCGACTTCTCATGCAGGATGAACTCGCCTTGCGGCCCTTCCACCTCCACCACCTCGCCAGTCTTCAAACGCTCGAACACATAGTCCGAGAACAGATTCCCCGTTTGTCTGCGCACATGGAACAGCAGGTTGCGGTCATCACACGGACAGCTTGCGATAGGCAGCTCGGCAGTGAAGGAATGACCGACGCGCAACGACACCTTCTGTCCCGCCAGGAAACGCAGACGCTGGCTGCGCGGCGTTTGCAGATGCAACAACATGACCTCTGCGGTCAGCATCGCCTTGGCTTTCACCGTCGCGGCGATCTGCTGGAACGGGATGTCCTGCACGCCCCCCGTGACAGAGGCTTCCAGCGTGATATCGCTGACGGCGGTATTGCTGCACATCAATATGATGCCCTGTTCCTTCTCCGTCTCGGACAGCGTGAAGTCGTGGTGGCGTGTCTTTTTCACTTGCCCCGACACCACCCTGCCTTTGCACAATCCGCAATTGCCGCCGCTGCAACCGTAGTTGAGCGAGAGGCCTGCGCGCATGGCCGCTTCCAGCAAGGTGTCCCGGCCTTCGACCAGGAAGTCCTGCTGGCTGGGCAGCAAGGTCACTTGGGCCGTCATCACGCTCAAGATGCCATCCTTGATCGCCAGCGGGTTACTGAATCCGGGTTCCATCGCTGCGGCGACTTCCTGCTTGATCCAACATTTCAGGCCCTCCATCTTCGTTCGTGCTTCGCCGTGGCATTGCCCTTCCATCTCGCCGAACTTGTCCCACAATCTTTCGAGCAAGGCGTTGAACTGTTCCAACTGCGCCTGGCTGTGCGCCAGTGTCTTGCTCAACTCGGTGATGCGCGCGGCCAGCACTTCCGCATCGGGCAAGGCGCGCTCGAACACCCGTTTGCCGAAAGCGCGTTCCTTGATCTGTGTGACGCGCTTGAACTCCGCCGTATCTTCCAACTGCGCATCGGGGTAACACAGCAACAACTCCGCGATGGCCACCTTGCCATCGAAAGAGAACATCTCTCCACTCTGTATCTTCTTTTGCAGATCGGCACGGGTCGCACCCACCAATCGCGCTGCACGGTTAAGACTAAACAGATCGCTCATCGTCGTTGCACCGTGTGAGTTGCGTGTGCCCTACCCTTGCGGATGGAACCAAGCCAACTTCTCGCGCAAAGTGACCACGCCGCCGATGATGATGAGAGTCGGCGCTTGCGGTTGCTCGCGTTCGGCGATACCGGGCAATGTCGCCAAAGTACCCGTGATGACACGCTGATTCGGTGTGGTGCCCTGCTGCACGATAGCGATGGGCGTGGTATCCGGCATGCCATGTTCGACGAGCTTGGCACACAGGGTGTCCAGGCCATGCAAACCCATGTACACCACCACGGTCTGTCTGGGGCGTGCCAACAGTTCCCAATCCAGATTCATCGTGCCGTCTTTGAGATGGCCGGTGACGAACACGCAGGCCTGCGCATGGTCTCTATGGGTCAGCGGGATACCCGCGTAAGACGCCACACCCGATGCCGCAGTGATGCCCGGCACGACCTGGAAAGGAATGCCTTCCGCCGCCAAGGTCTCGATCTCCTCGCCGCCGCGTCCGAAGATGAACGGATCGCCGCCCTTGAGACGCAACACGCGCTTGCCTTGCTTGGCCAGACGCACCAGCAACTCGTTGATCTCTTCCTGGCGCAGCGTGTGGTCGGCGCGCTTCTTGCCGACGAAGATGCGTTCGGCATCGCGCCGCGCCATGTCGACGATGGGCTTGGACACCAAGTTGTCGTACACCACCACATCCGCTTTTTGCATCAGCCGCAGCGCGCGGAAAGTCAGCAGATCGGGATCGCCGGGGCCGGCACCGACCAGATACACCTCGCCGCGCACGATGTTGTCCTCGTTCTCCAACATCTGCTGCAACATGGCCTCGGCGCTGTTCTCGTCGCCCGTCAAAACCTTCTCGGCGACCACGCCATCCAGCGCGTTCTCCCAGAAGATGCGGCGCTTGGCCGGATTGGTGACTTTGGTTTTGACCAGCTCGCGGAAGCGTTCGGCAAAGGCCGCCAAACGGCTGTAGTTCTGCGGGATCACCGTCTCCAGCTTGCCGCGCATCATGCGCGTCAATACCGGCGAGGCGCCGCCGCTGGAGAACGCCACCATCAGGGGTGAGCGGTCCAGGATGGCGGGCATGATGAATGAGCACAACCCGGGGTCGTCCACCACATTCACCGGGATGTTGCGCGCCTGCGCCAGCACAGAAACTTGCTTGTTCACTCCGCAGTCATCGGTGGCCGCGATTACCAACGCGACTCCCTCAAGGTGCGATTCATCGAATCGCGCGAGCACAACCTCGACATTAGCCTGCGCTTTCAGTGCCTCGTCGATATCGGGTGCGACCACGCGCACCTTTGCCCCGGCCTCCAGCAACACACCGGCCTTGCGCATACCGACCGAGCCGCCGCCGACCACCAGACAGAGACGGCCTTTGACGTTCTGGAATATCGGCAGGAAATCCATTTATTGCACAGCCTTCAGAATCAGCGGTACCAGTGCTTCAGGCAATTTGATCTTGCCCGCCAGCGCGAACTGGTGTGCGCTTTCGGACATCTTGTCCCAGGTCTTCCTGATGATGAGCAGCCACTTGGCCTCGTCGTAATCCGGCTTCTGCGAAGCGAATGCCAACATGTAGTGTTCGATGAACACCAGATCGACCACATCTTCCATCATCTGCGTTTCGGGGTTGCTCTTCAGTTCCTTCTTGCCGACGATGCTCTTCACGCGCGCGATCATCTCGTCGTCGTATCCGACCTCCTTCATCAGTGCGCCCGCCGTTTCGGCATGGAATTTGTACAGCGTGGTACGCCACAGCATGTAGCCCTTCTTGTCCATCGGGTAGTCGCTGCGCGGGCTTTTCCAGCGCTGGATGTGCTGTGCGCGGCAGGCCAGCTTCACCGCTTCCGATGCATCGGGCGCGAAACGTTCCTGCATCTCGGTCATGCGCCGGGCGTACAGCAGCTCTTTGGGATATTCCTTGCCCCCGAAGGCCTCCTTGTTCGGATCCTCGGCATTGGCTTTGTCGAATGCCGCGATGGCGGCTTGATACAGACTTGTGTTCATCGTGCTTTCTCGCTGATTGAGGTTGAGGTTTGTGAGTTGCAGCGGCGCACGAAAGCGACGAAGCGAGTAGCCCAGTAACAACTGCCGATAGTGCGCAGATGGGTATAGGAAGCCAACAGATTATTGATGACCAAGCCGTCGCGCTCACCGTCGATGCCGTAGCCGCGCTCGACATGGTAAGCGAAGCGCATGTCGGGAGGAAGATTCTCCAGGCTGGAATAATGGAATTCGTGCGCACGGATCAAAGAGTTACTTCTCACGTTTGCCCCCTCGCCCGCTTGCGGGAGAGGGTTGGGG